>DATFPZ010000222.1:0-24945 GCA_035264545.1 Acidimicrobiia bacterium | reverse complement strand
GCGCCGAGCGATCCCTCGACCGTGATGGCCATCGTGCCCGGCTTCACCTGCGGGAGCGTCTGCGTGGCGAGCACGTGCTCGACCTCGCTGGTGCCGATGCCGAACGCGAGGGCGCCGAACGCGCCGTGCGTCGACGTGTGGCTGTCGCCGCACACGATCGTCAGCCCGGGCTGGGTCAGGCCGTGCTCGGGACCGATGACGTGCACGATGCCCCGCCCCGGGTCGCCCATCCCGTACAGCTGGATGCCGAACTCGGCGCAGTTCCGGGCGAGCACCTCCATCTGCTTGGCGGAGATGGGGTCCTCGACCGGGCGGTCGCGGCTCGTCGTCGGGTTGTTGTGGTCGATCGTCGACACGGTGAGGTCGGGGCGGCGGACGACCCGGCCGTGGAGGCGCAGCCCGTCGAACGCCTGCGGCGAGGTGACCTCGTGCACGAGGTGGAGGTCGACGTAGAGCAGATCGGGCTCGCCCTCGGCCCGGTGCACCACGTGGCGTTCCCACACCTTCTCCGACAGCGTCTGGCTCATTGCCAACAGGCTATTGGGGGAAGGGCGCCAACAAACACCGTTCACCACGGCGAAACAGTCGCGAAACACGACGCCCGTACCGTCCCCGCATGGACGTGGTGCTCGTGCGCTGGCCCGAGGAGGACACCCGGCTGCGGCAGCTGCGGGACACGGGGTCGCCCCGGCTTCTGCTCCTGAATGGTGAGTCGGAGCCGCCCGAGTCGGCCGACTGCCTCGAGGACTGGATCCGGCTCCCCGCCGACGACCGCGACGTGCGCGCCCGGGTCGCCCGGCTCTCCTCGCGGGCCGAGACCCAGCAGCCCGCGCCGCAGGTCGACGGCGACGGGCTGCTGCGCTACCGGGGCCGTTGGGTCGCGCTGTCGCCGGTCGAGTCGGCCCTCGCCATCACGCTGGTCGACCGGTTCGGCGCCGTGGTCGGTCGCGACACACTGGCCCGCCGGGCGTGGCCGGACGGCACCCCCACCCGCAACGCGCTCGACGTGCACATGCTCCGCCTGCGGCGCCGCATCGCGCCGCTCGGAGTCGAAGTGCGCACGGTCCGGTCCCGGGGGTACCTGATGCAGGCGGCGCAGCCAAGAGCCGACGCGCAGTAACCACGCCGCGCCGTGTCGGTCACCAGCATCCTCCTCGACATCCTGATCGTCCTGATCGCGGCCAAGGTCGCGGCAGAGATCGCCGAACGGGTTGGCTTCCCACCCGTCGTCGCCGAGATCCTGGCCGGCGTGGCCATCGGGCCGTCGGTGCTCGACCTCGTCGGCACCGAGCAGACGTTGCAGGTACTGGGTGAGATCGGCGTCATTCTCCTCCTGCTCCAGGTCGGGATGGAGATGGACCTCGGCGAGCTCGGCGCCGTCGGCCGGGCGTCGGTGTCGGTGGCCGTGGTCGGTGTGGTCGTGCCGATGGTCGGGGGCTTCGGCGTGTCCGAGCTGTTCGGTTACGACGCCAAGACGGCCTTGTTCCTCGGTGCCGCGCTGGCGGCCACGAGCGTCGGGATCACAGCCCGCGTGTTCAGCGACCTGCGCGCGCTTGCCAGCGTCGAGGCGAGGACCGTGCTCGGAGCCGCGGTTGCCGACGATGTCCTCGGGCTCGTGATCCTGACCGTCGTGGTGCGGATCGTCTCCGAGGGCTCTGTGTCGGTGCTGAGCGTGCTCGGCATCTTCGCCATCGCGCTGGCCTTCCTCGTCGCGACCACCGCGGTCGGCATCCGGGCCGCGCCGCCGGTGTTCCAGTTCCTCCATCGGTACGCCCGCTCGACGGGCACACTGGTCGCACTCGCGCTCGCCTTCACGCTCGCGTTCGCCGAGCTCGCCGACGCCGCGCAGCTGGCGCCCATCGTCGGCGCGTTCGTCGCCGGGCTCTCGTTGTCGCGCAGCTCCGTCTCCGATCGCATCACCCGCGAGCTCGCTCCGGTCGGCCATCTGTTCATCCCCGTGTTCTTCCTCCAGATCGGCATCGACGTCGACGTCAACGCGTTCTTCGATCCGACGGTGCTCGCCATCGGCGCCGGCCTGTTCGCCGTGGCGGTCGTGGGGAAGCTCGTCGCCGCCGCCGGCGCGGCCGGGTCGCCGGGCGACAAACGGCTCATCGGCCTGGGCATGCTCCCGCGCGGTGAGGTCGGGCTGATCTTCGCGACCATCGGGCTCCGGGAGACGATCCTCGACCAAGAGCAGTACGCGGCGCTGCTGCTCGTCGTGCTGGCCACCACGCTCGTCGCGCCGCCGCTCTTGCGCTGGCGACTCCAGCAGCTGCGCGCCGGACGCGCCGAACGACGGCACCCGAGCACCGCGCCTCCGGGCGGGCGCTGGTTGGTGACGCGCGACGGGGAGGTCGACCTCGCGGGGTCGCCGCCCGAAGGCCTCGCGCTCTCGCTCGCCCTCGAAGCCGCGCAGGCAATCAGCAGGGGTGGCGTGCAGCCCGGACGCACGCTCCTGGATTACTTGGGTGATCTCGCCGACGCGCCGATGCGCTGGGACCGTGAGGCATCCCGGCGGCTGTTCGAGGTGCTGCGCACCGGCGATGCTCGAACGTGGCGGTTCCTCGAGACGACCGGCGTGCTCGAGCGCGCCCTTCCCGAACTGGCCGAAGCCGTTCGCCGCCGCCGTGACGATCCGTTCCTGATCGACCCGTCGCACGTGCTGCGATTCTCGCTCGTCGACACGATTCGCGATCTGGTCGCGACCGACGAACGCGCAGCAGCCCAGTACGCGCGACTGCAGCATCCCGAGTGGCTGCTGCTTGCGGCGCTCATTCTCGACACGGCCGGCGAGGATGCCGAGCCCGTCGACCTCGCCCGCCGGCTGGCGGGGCGGCTCGACCTCGGGGCCGCGGCCGAGCAGGAGATCGCGCTGCTGGTGGGCGACTCGAGCCTGTTGCGCGCCGCCGCGCAGCGCGTTGACGGCTTCGACGAGGAGCGGGTGTTCGCGCTCGCCACGCACCTCGACCGGCCCGAACGCGTCCGGGCCTTGTACCTGCTCACCCTCGCGCTCGGCGGGCTCGAGCCGTGGGACAGGTCGCGCCTCGACGAGTTGCACGATCTCGTCCTCGCCGCGCTCGAGCAGCCCGATCTCACGGGCCTCGACGCCCGCAACCTCGTCGAGCGACGCCGTGCCGAAGCGATGCGCGTCGCAGCCGGTGACGGGGCCGTCGCCGAACGCATCGCGCGTGCGCCGCGCACATACCTGCTCGCTCAAGACGCAGCCGACGTCGCCCGTCAGGCTGCGCTGCTCGTGCCACTTCCGCCGCCGGGGCGTGCCCGAGTCGCGGTTTCAGAGCTCGCCGGAGGGGATCACGAGTGGCGGGTCGAAGTGGCATCGCGCGACCGCCCGGGATTGCTCGCCACCGTTTCGGGTGTGCTCTCGGACTCTGGACTGAGCGTGCAGGAGGCCGTCGTCGCCACGTGGCGCGACGGCGGCGCGCTCGAGTCGTTCCGCGTTTTGCCCACGAGGCGGACGCCGCCGGACGCCGACGCGCTGACAGCAGCGATCGTCGAGGCGTTCGACCGACCGCTCGAGGCTCCGCCGACGCCGGGCGCCGAAGTCGTCTTCGACGACGAAGGATCGCCGTGGTACACGCTGTGCGAGGTCCGCTGCGTCGACTGTCCCGGCTTGCTCCATGCGATCACGGTCGGGTTCGCGAGCGCCGGCGTCGACGTGCACTCCGCGCGCGTGCGGACGGTCGCCGGCCAGGCCGCCGACCGCTTCGAGGTCACGGACAGAAATGGCCGGAAGCTGGGCGAGGCCGCCAAGCGCGCCGTGATCGAAGCCGTCACCGGCGGGGTTCGCACCGGCCGCCGGGGCCGTCTCCTGCGCCGCCGCTGACCGAGCCGGCGCGCGACGACGGGGGCTTTGCCGACCGTCGTCGCAAAGCCGGAGCTTGCGACGGCGACAAAGAGGGGGGGACGCTGGTCGTCTCATGCGACTCGGTGTCGACACGGGCGGGACGTTCACGGACCTCGTCGGGGACGACGGGCGCGTGGTCAAGGTGCCGTCCACGCCCGACGACCCGACGCACGCGCTGCGCGTTGCGCTCGATCAGGCGGGCGCGGGCGCGTCCGCCGAGCTGCTCGCCCACGGCACCACGGTGGCGACCAATGCCTTGCTCGAACGGAGGGGTGGGCGGGTCGCGCTCGTGACGACGCACGGTTTCGCCGACGTCATCGAGATCGCGCGTCAGGTCCGGCCTTCGCTGTACGACCCGATGGCCGACCGGCCTCGGCCGCTGGTCGACCGCGATTTGCGCGTCGAGGTCGGTGGCCGGCTCGACGGCCACGGGCGCGAGATCGAACCCCTCGACCCCGTGAGCATTCCGGCCGTGCCCGACGGCGTGGATGCGGTCGCGATTTGCCTTCTGCACGCCGACCTCGACGCGGCCCACGAGCAGCTCGTCGCCAAGGAGCTCGCGGCGCGGGGGCTGGACGTGACGTGCTCGCACGAGGTGTCGCCCGAGTTCCGTGAGTACGAGCGCGTTGTCACGACCGTGGCCAACGCGGCTCTGCGGCCGGTGTGCCGTAACTACCTGCTCGGGCTCGACGCGCTGGCGCGCGAAGCACTCGTGATGACGTCCGAAGGCGGCCTCGTGCCGGCGGCCGACGCGGCGGAGCGACCGGCAGCGCTGCTGCTGTCCGGGCCGGCCGGTGGCGTGCGCGCGGCGGCGGCAGTCGGCTTGGCCTGCGGTTACGCGGACGCAGTCTCGTTCGACATGGGAGGAACGAGCACGGACGTGTGCCTGGTGCGTGGGGGTGTCCCCGAGCCGGCGCCGTCCCGCATCGTCGCCGGATACCCGATCCGATTGCCGGCGCTCGACATCCACACGATCGGCGCCGGTGGCGGGTCGATCGCGCGGCTCGACCCCGGCGGCGCCCTCGTCGTCGGCCCCCAGAGCGCGGGCGCGGTTCCCGGTCCCGCCTGCTACGGGCGTGGCGGCGAGAAGCCCACGGTGACCGACGCCGACCTCGTGCTCGCGCGCATCCCGGCTGAAGCCGCTTTCCCCGGTCTCGGCCGACTCGACGTGGCGGAGGCGCGGCGCGCGCTCGATCGGGAACGCGTCACCGCGGACGGTGTCGTCGCAGTGGTCGACGCCGCCATGGAGCGCGCTGTGCGCGTGGTCACGGTCGAGCGCGGCGTCGACGCGCGCGATCTCGCACTGGTCGCGTTCGGTGGCGCAGGACCCCTGCACGCGTGCGCCATCGCCGGCGCGCTCGACATGCGTGCGGTGATCGTCCCGCCGCGCGCCGGCGTGCTATCGGCCGTCGGACTCGTGTGCTCGCCGCGCCAGCGCGAGCTCGTCCGATCCTGGCCCGAGCCGCTCGAGCACACGAAGATCGAGGCCGCCCTCGACCGCGTCGCCGACGAGGCCGTCGCGCTCGTCGGTGGCGGTGACGTCGAGGTCGAACGGCTGGTGGATTGCCGCTACGCGGGGCAGAGCCACGAGCTCACGGTCCCCAACCCGGACGCGTTCCCCGCCGAGCACGAGCGCCGCAATGGCTTCGCCCGCCCGGGCGCGCCGGTCGAGGTCGTGGCGCTGCGTGTCCGCGCGCGACGGCCCGCGCCGCTGTCGCCGGACGACCTTCCGCCGGTCGCACGGCCCGAGGTGCGCGGCCCCGAGGTCGTCGCCGAGCCCGACTGCACGGTGTGGGTGCCCGGCGGTTGGCGGGCCGAGCCCGGCCCCCTCGGCGCGTGGGTGCTGACGAGGTGACCGCGCTCGACCCCGCGTCGCTGCAGGTGCTGATCTCGCGGCTCACCGGGATCGCCGAGGAGATGGGCGCGGTGCTGCGCCGCGCCGCCTACAGCCCGAACATCAAGGAGCGGGCCGACTGCTCGGCGGCGCTCTTCACCGCCGGCGGTGAGCTCCTCGTGCAAGCCGAGCACATCCCAGTGCACCTCGGGTCCATGCCGGCGTCCGTGCGCGCCGCCGTCGATGCGTTCGGGGACCGAATCGAGGCGGGCGACCAGGTGGTGCTGAACGACCCGTTCGCGGGCGGTACGCACCTGAACGACGTGACGCTCGTCGCGCCGTGCTTCGCTGATCGCGAGCTCGTCGGCTGGGCCGCGAACCGCGCCCACCACGCCGACCTCGGCGGCATGGCGCCCGGCTCGATGCCACCGGAGGCGGTCGACATCCAACAGGAGGGCCTCCGGGTCCCGCCCGTGCTGCTCACACGGGACGTCGCGGACGTCGTCGTCGCCAGCTCCCGCACGCCCGACGAGCGTCGGGGCGACCTCGACGCGCAGCGCGGCGCGAACCGGCTTGGCCTTGCCCGTCTCACCGAGCTCGCGGCCAACCTCACGTCGACTGCCCCGCTCGCCGAGGTCGTCGACTACGGCGAGCGCCGCATGCGCGCCGCGCTGGCGGCGTTGCCAGACGGGCAGTTCCGATTCGAGGACGTGCTCGACTCCGCCGGCCCCCGTCCCGAGCAGCAGTCACCGACACCAGTCGTCGTGACGCTCACTCTCGACGGCGATCGCGCCACGTTCGACTTCACGGGCACCGGCGCGCAGCGGCCCGGCAACGTCAACGCCGTCGAGGCGGTGACGGTCAGCGCGGTCGCGTTCGCCCTGCGTTCGGCGACCGACCCGTCGATCCCGGCCAACGGCGGTGCGATGCGGCCCGTCGAGGTGATCGCGCCGGCAGGCACCGTCGTCGCTGCGCGCCCGCCCGCCGCCGTCGGCGCCGGCAACGTCGAGGTGAGCCAGCGCGTCGCCGACGTGTGCCTCGGCGCCCTCGCCCTCGCGGTCCCCGGGCGCCTCGGCGCGGCGGGACAGGGGACGATGAACAACGTGCTCGTCGGGGGCGACGGGTGGGTCTATTACGAGACCGTGGGCGGCGGGCAGGGCGGCCGTCCGGGCAAGGCGGGGATGAGTGGCGTCCACACCGCGATGACGAATACGCGCGACACGCCCGTCGAAGCGCTCGAGCGGGCGCTCCCCGTCCGGGTTCGCCGCTACGGGTTACGGCGTGGCAGCGGCGGCGCCGGCGCGTACCCAGGAGGGGACGGCATCGAGCGCGAGCTCGAGCTCTTGGAGCCGGCCACCGTCTCGCTCGTCACCGAGCGGCGCGTCAGCCGGCCGTGGGGACTCGACGGCGGCGGTCCGGGATCGCCGGGCGAGAACTGGTTACTGCCCGAGGGCGACGCGCAGCGGGCGCGACGTCTCCCCGACAAATGCACCGTGGAGCTCGCCGCCGGCGACCTGATCCGCTTGCTCACCCCGGGCGGCGGTGGCTACGGCGCGCCGCGCTGATCAGCTCGGTCTGCGGTCGATTGCCGCCTTGACGGCGTCGCTCGCCTTCGCCTTTGACGGCGGAGTGACGAACGCGGTGTAGACGTCCTGACCGTCCAGGACGGTGAGCTCGCCGAACGCGAGCTTCTTGTTTCTCACAGTTCGCTCGAAGTTGTTGGTCTTCGGCAAGTAGTACGCACGGTCGCCGAGCTTGCGTACGTTCTCGATCTTGAGCCGGTCGAACTGCGCGTTGGCTCGGGCTCTCGCGTATGCGTTGGTGGCTTCGTCCGCGGATGTGAACGCTCCGACCCCGATCCCGACGACGCGCTTGGCGTCCCGGGCGACCACGTAGCTGCAGCTGGTCGCTTGCGTGCCCGCGAGGTTGGTCTCGCGCCGGACGGCCTTGCCGAGGATCTTCTTGGCGTCGTTCTGCGTGAGCAGCTCGCACGCGTTCGGCTGCATCTGGGCTCCGGCTGCGTCGACTCCGACGGCCATCGACGCGACACCGGCGAGCCCGGCGACCACGGCCGTGCCGAGCCGGCCTGCGCAGTCGGTTGTCACATTCCCGGACGAACGCTCACGACCTCGACCTGGAAGGCGCGGCGCGGTCCCTCGTACGTCACGACCTCGCCCGGGCCGTGGCCGAGCAGGGCCTGGCCGAGCGGCGAGCCGGTCGAGAGCACGTCGTAGGTCTCGTGTCGCTCCTCGATCGAGCCGACGAGGTACAAGGACGTCTCGTCGTCACCCTCGATCCGCACTTCGACCACGGTGCCCGGCTCCACGACGTCCCCGGCAGCCGTCTCGACCTCCACGGCGCGTCGCAGCATGTCCTGGATCTGGCGGATGCGGGCCTCGTTGTGGCCCTGGTCGTTCTTCGCCGCGTCGTAGTCGGCGTTCTCGCGGATGTCACCGTGCTCCCGGGCGCGCTCGAGCCAAGCGGAGATCTCCCGGCGGCGCTCGCCCGAGCGCCACTCGAGCTCCTCCTCGAGCCGGCGGCGCGCGTCGGCCGAAAGGTGCAGCTCGTCCATGAACCGAAGATGCTACCGCCGCCGCGGTGGTGGGCCCTCAGGCTGCCTAGGCCTTCCGGAAGAAGATCTGGAACTCCATCACGCCTTGGTCCTTCACCGAGACGAAACCGCCGATGTTCGGCGGTTCGATCTGGTAGTCCGCGAACTTGACGTCGAGGCTCCCGACGACCTGGATGTCGCGCCCGTCCCAGCGGCCTTCCAGAGGGATCGACACGGGACGCGTGACACCGTGCAGCGTGAAATCGCCCTTGGCCGTCGCGCGCACGGTCTGCCCCACGTTGGGGACCGACTTGAAGTTGATCGGCTCGGTCAGCACGAACTTCGACTGCGGGAACTCCTCCGATTCGAGCCCGAGCGTCTTGATGCGGTTGTCGCGCATGTCGCGATCCGACTTGAGGCTCAGCAGGTTGGCGTCGACGGTGACGTCCTTCACGGTCATCCCGTCGATCGCGAAGCGGCCCGTGATCTCGCTCGTGCGGCCGGTGGCGGTGCTCTCGACGCCCACTGCCGCCAGCTGCTCCTGCACGCGGTACCCGACGAAGCTCTCGGCGTCGCCGGGAGCGACCTGGTAGCTGCCGTCGAGCGTGCCGCCGCCGACGGTGGTCGTCTTCGTGATCTCGGCCGGCGGCTTGGGGTCGCTCTTGAGGAAGAGGTACCAACCGCCGACCGCGAGGACGACGAGCACGACGACCACCGCGCCCAGGCCGATCAGGATCTTCGTCAGCCGGCTCATCGGTCCCTCCGTGGGTCGCCTCACGCTACGGGATCTATACGGACGAAGGGCGTCAGGGGTTCGGCTACTCTGACCGTCGATGAGGCAACTCCTCACAGCTTCCAGCACCGTCATCGTCATTCGCTAGCGAACGCCGGCGCCCGGCGTTCGCCCTTGACCGTCCACTTCGGTGGGCGGTTTTTCGTTCCCAGGAAGAGCACCGTGACCCACAGCATCGGGATCATCGGCGGCGACGGCATCGGTCCCGAGGTCGTCGCCGAGGCGCTCAAGGTCGTCGACGCGACCGGCGTGCCCTACGACGCGGTGGTCTTCGACCTCGGCGGCGCGCGCTATCTGCGCACCGGCGAGGTCCTCACCGACGCGGAGCTCGGCGAGATCGGCGGCCTCGATGCCGTCCTGCTCGGCGCGGTGGGGACGCCCGACGTCCCGCCGGGCGTGCTCGAACGGGGCTTGCTCCTCCGGCTGCGCTTCGAGCTCGACTTGTACGTCAACCTGCGGCCGTTCAAAGCCGGGCCTAGTGCGCTCAACACCGGCGTCGACTGCGTCGTCGTGCGCGAGAACACCGAAGGCGTGTACGCGGGGGAGGGCGGGTTCCTGCGCAAGGGCACGCCGAATGAGGTCGCGACGCAGGGCTCGGTGAACACGCGGCTTGGCGTCGAGCGCTGCGTCCGCTTCGCCTTTGACCTGGCCCGGTCGCGCGAACCTGCCGCCGGCGCCCAGCGGCACGTGACGCTCGTGCACAAGACGAACGTGCTCACGTTCGCAGGCGACCTGTGGCAGCGGACCTTCGATGACGTCGCCGCCGAGCACGTCGACGTCGCGACCGGCTACAACCACGTCGACGCCGCGTGCATCCATCTCGTCCAGGACCCGGGCCGCTACGACGTGATCGTCACCGACAATCTCTTCGGCGACATCCTCACCGACCTCGCCGGCGCCGTCTCGGGCGGGATCGGTCGCGCCGCCTCCGCCAACCTGAACCCCGCCCGGACGGGCCCCTCGGTGTTCGAGCCGGTGCACGGGTCGGCACCCGACATCGCGGGAACGGGACAGGCCGACCCCCGGGCTGCGATCATTTCCGTGGCCATGCTGTTGGAGTTCCTCGGTGAGACCGAGGCAGCCGCCCGAGTCGAGAAGGCGGTGGCTGCCTCGGACGACGTGGAGGGGACCACGTCCGAGATCGGCGACGCGATCGCCGGAAAGGTGTGACGGGATGCCCATCGACAAGACGGCGAAGATCTGGATGGACGGGGAGCTCGTCGACTGGGACGACGCCCGCATCCACGTTCTCACCCACACGCTGCACTACGGCTCGGGCGTCTTCGAGGGAATCCGCGCCTACCCGACCGCGAGCGGCCCGGCGGTGTTCCGGCTGACCGACCACATGCGCCGACTGTTGCAGTCCGCGCACTTCTTCATGATGGAGGTGCCCTTCTCGCTCCAGGAGCTCGTGGACGCGACGAAGGAGACCATCCGGGTCAACCAGGTGGAGTCGTGCTACATCCGGCCGATCGCGTTCCTCGGCTACGGCGAGATGGGGCTCAACCCCCTGCTGTCCCCGGTGAACGTGTCGATCGCAGTGTGGCCGTGGGGCACGTATCTGGGCGACGAGGCGCTCAAGCACGGTGTGCGCATGAAGGTGTCGTCGTGGCGGCGAATGGATCCCAACGTGAACCCCGTCGCCGCCAAAGGCACGGGCATCTACATCAACTCGAGCCTCGCCAAGGTCGAAGCGCTGCGCGCCGGCTACGACGAGGCCATCCTGCTCAACACGCACGGATTCGTCTCCGAATGCACGGGCGAGAATGTGTTCGTCGTGAAGGAAGGCGCGCTGATCACCCCGCCGCTGTCGTCGGGAGCGCTGGAAGGGATCACGCGTGACTCGGTCATGACGATCGCACGCGACCTCGGCTACGAGGTGCGGGAGGAGAACCTGCTCCGGACCGACCTCTACTGCGCCGAGGAGGCGTTCCTGACCGGCACCGCCGCCGAGATCGTCCCGATGCGATCGGTCGACGACCGTGAGGTCGGCGAGCCCGGCGAGATCACCCGCAAGATCCAGGAGACCTACTTCGCAACGGTGCACGGCGAGGTGCCGCAATACAAAGAGTGGTTGGAATATGCCCACGAGTGACGTCCCGAGCCGTGTCGAGGTCTACGACACCACGCTGCGGGACGGCGCGCAGCTCGAGGGCATCTCGCTCACCGTGGACGACAAGCTTCGTATCGCCGAGCAGCTCGACTGGCTGGGCGTTCACTACATCGAGGCGGGCTGGCCGGGCGCCAACCCCAAGGACGACGAGGCGTTCCGCCGGATCCCGCAAGAGCTGAGGCTGCAGACGAGCAAGGTCGTCGCGTTCGGCTCGACGCGCCGAGTGAAGGGGAAGGTCGACTCGGACGACACGCTGCGCCAGCTGCTCGACGCCGGTACCGAGGCAGTCTGCATCGTCGGCAAGTCGTGGGACTACCACGTGACCGAGGCGCTCCAGACGACGCTCGACGAGGGCGCGGCGATGGTGGCGGACTCGGTCGAGTTCCTCCGGGCCAACGGCCGCCAGGTGCTCTTCGACGCCGAGCACTTCTTCGACGGCTACCGCAGCAACCCGGAGTTCGCGCTGCGCGTGCTCGAGGGCGCGGCCCAGGCGGGCTCGTCGCACCTCGTGCTCTGTGACACGAACGGCGGAACACTGCCGCACGACGTCGAACGCGTCGTCCAGGAGGTGGTCGCCTACTTCGGCGGCGACGTCGCCGTCGCCGTCCACCTCCACGACGACGCCGGCACCGGCGTCGCCAACGCGCTGGCCGGTGTGCGCGGCGGCGCCACCCAGGTGCAAGGGACGATCAACGGGTACGGCGAGCGGACCGGGAACTGCAACCTGACCCCGATCATCCCGAACCTCACGCTGAAGATGGGCGTCGAGACCATCCCGCCCGACCGGCTCGAGCGTCTGATGCCGGTCGCGCACCATGTGGCCGAGCTCGTGAACATGGCGCTGAATCCGCAGGCCGCGTACGTGGGCACGTCGGCGTTCGCGCACAAGGGGGGCATCCACGCCAGCGCGATCGCCCGAAAGCCCGACGCGTACGAGCACGTGCGCCCCGAGCTCGTCGGCAACCGCACGCACGTGGTCGTGTCGGAGCTCGCGGGGCGCAGCAACCTCGCGATGAAGGCGAAGGAGCTGGGCATCGAGCTCGACGGGCCGCAGCTCAGCGAGGTCGTCGACACGCTGAAGCGGCTCGAGCACGAGGGTTACCACTTCGAGGTCGCGGACGGGTCGCTCGAGCTGCTGATGCGGAACGCCACCGGGTGGCGGCAGGACTGGTTCCACGTCGAGGAATGGGAGGTCATCGTGGAGGACGCCCGCGACGACGAGCGCCTGTCGACCCAGGCGATCGTGCGGGGCCGCGCCGACGGCGACGCTTTCCACGAGATCGCGACGGGTAACGGCCCGGTGAACGCGCTCGACGCCGCCCTGCGCAAGGCCATCGGGACCCGGTACCCGCAGCTCGATCGGATCCACCTCACGGACTACAAGGTCCGCGTGCTCGACACGCACAAAGGCACCGGCGCCGTGACCCGGGTGCTCGTCGACAGCACCGACGGCGAGGAGACGTGGACGACGATCGGGGTGGGGGAGAACATCATCGAGGCGTCGTGGCAAGCGCTCGAGGACTCGCTGGTGTACGGCTTGCTCCGGGCCGAGACGCGCAACTAACAAGCAGCCGTGCCCACCGACCCGTTCGTTCCCGAGCGCCGCGAGGACGAGCCGCGCCAGGAGCCGAACCTGCCGCCGGGCGTGAAGATGCCTGCGGCGAGAAGCTGGATCGCGAATCGGCCCGGCGACCTTCCCGCCGGCTGGCCGACCGGCAAGCTGCTCGGCTCGCCCGGCCCGAACGTCGGGTACGCGCTCACGCTCGCGAACCGCGCACGCGATCAGCTGGTGCTCGCCCCGCACGAGCATTCCGACGATGCGATCGCCGTCGTCGCGGAGATCGCCATGCGGCGTGCCGCGCTGTTCGGGCGCGCCCCGGTCATGCTCGACGTCGAGTTCGGGATGCAGATCCTGGGCTACGGGGGTGACGCCGATCCCGACTTCGTCGACTGGCGGATGCGCGCGGTGCAGGGCGCCCGCCACGACTACTACGAGCGGCGATCCCTCGTCGACGCCATCCCCGTCGACGTCCTGCGCCTCGTCCCCTCGGCCCTGCCCGCGCACGTGGACGCGGCGCGCGAAGCGGTGCGGACGGGCGTGCGTATCTGAACGACACCCTCTGTCGCTCAGATACGCATCAAGCGGGGCGCTTCATGGCGGCCACGATGTCGCGCACGACTGTGTCCGGTCGATCGCGGATGTCGTCCCAGTAGAAGCGCAGGGGATGAAAGCCGAGGCCGATGAGGTGTCGGTCACGGCCGGCGTCGCGCGTTCGCGGTGATCGGCCCGTGTGCCACTGCTCTCCGTCCACCTCGATGAGAACTGCATGGTCTGGATACGCGAAGTCGACTCGCCCGACGAACTCGTCGCCATCCGACACGTCGTATTGAGCAACCGGATCTGGTAGGCCGGCGCGCCGCAACAGCTGCCGGAAGCGCGTCTCGAGGATGCTGCCTGCGGGGCGCTGCCCTGACATCTTCCGGTCGAGTACAAGACCGACGACGTTGCCACCGAGGCGACGCCGCCCGCCGAGCTCTTCCCACCGGCGCCACATCGAATCGACCGAAAACCAGCCGCGCCGCAGACCGTCGTCGAGGAGCTCCTCGAGGCGGTCGGCGTCCACGACCACGCCGAGGTCGAGCAATGTACGCAGCGGCCGCGTGACCGGAATGCCATCGCGCTCCGTCGTGTCTCGAGCGTCGAGGAGGCGCGACTCATGCCAGATGACATCGCCGGCATGACGGCGGCGGTGGCGGAGAGCAGTCACCTCGATGGCGCTTTCGACGCAGTCGACGAATCCCAGCAGTCCCGCCGCCGACCGATGAGACGCGACAGCCGGGCCTGCCAGGCACGCAGCCATGAGACGCTGCCGCCAGCTCGTAGGCGCGCCCGCGACGCGGTACACGGCGTGGTCCGCGACCTCCCACTCGCCACTGTTGACGCGCCGATCGATCGTTCTTGGGTGTACGCCGGCGTCAACTGCCTGTGCCCGGCTGAACACACCGTGTTGTCGCTGCGAGAGCCTTGCGAGCGCCCGGATGACCTTCGTGTCGCGAGCCATGGGCGGATCAGACCACCCGGGTATGACAGCGAAGTGACGTGCGTATCTGAACGCCACCCTCTGTCGCTCAGATACGCACGTCAGAACCCTGACTACGATGTCAGGTTGTGAGCGCGCCGAGCTTCTTGCTCTCCGAGGAGCACGAGGAGTTCCGGGCAGCGTTACGTCGGTTCGCCGAGAAGGAGATCGCCCCGCACGCGGCCGAGATCGACGAGCGGGAGGCGTACCCGAAGGCGAGCATGGACGCCTTTCGCGACTCCGGCTTCGTCCGCGCGCTGTATCCGCCCGAGCACGGCGGTGACGCGGGCGACCTGCTGACGACGGCGCTGGTCGTCGAGGAGCTGGCCCGGGCGTGCGGGTCGACGGCGCTCACGGCGCTCGTCACCCGCACCGGGGTCGCCGCACTGCTCGCCCACGGCGCCGACGAGCTCAGGCGGCGCGTCCTCCCGCCCGTCGTGACGGGGGAGCAGCAGGCGAGCTACTGCCTCTCGGAGCCCAACGCCGGCAGCGACGCCGCCTCGATGACGACCCGGGCGGTCCGCGACGGCGACCAGTGGGTGCTGAACGGCCGCAAGGCCTGGATCACCAGCGCCGGCGTCTCCCACGTCTACACCGTCTTCGCCAAGACCGATCCCGCCGCCGGCCATCGGGGCATCAGCGCCTTCATCGTCGAGGGGGACCGCCCCGGCGTCTCGGTCGGCAAGCTCGAGCACAAGATGGGCCTGCGCGGCTCGCCCACCGGCGAGGTCGTGCTGGAGGACGTCACCGTCCCGGCCGAGAACCTCGTCGGCGACGAGGGCCGCGGCTTCCAGTACGCGCTCGAGTCGCTCGACGCCTCCCGACCCGTCGTCGCGGCCCAGGCGCTCGGGCTCGCCCAGGGCGCCCTCGACGTCGCCGGCGTCTACGTGCTCGAGCGCCGCCAGTTCGAGCAGCGCGTTGCCGACTTCCAGGGCGTGCAGTTCATGCTCGCGGACATGGCAACCCAGCTCGAAGCCGCCCGCCTCTTGGTCTACGCCGCATGCGCCCGCATCGACACCCGTGCGCCCGGGATCACAAAGGTCTCAGCCATGGCGAAACTCTTCGCGACCGACACCGCCATGCGCGTGACGACCGATGCCGTCCAGCTCCTCGGCGGTCCCGGGACCACCCGGGAGTTCCCCGTCGAGCGGATGATGCGCGACGCCAAGATCACGCAGATCTACGAGGGCACGAACCAGATCCAGCGCGTCGTGATCGCCCGCCAGCTCCTCGACGAGTCTGCGGCCGGCACGTAGCCGGTTCACGCGACCCTCGGCCCTACACTCGGGCGGACATGGCCGACGCACCACGGGTGCGGTTCTCGCCCGCTCCGACCGGCTCCCTCCACGTCGGCGGCGCCCGCACCGCACTGTTCAACTGGCTGTTCGCCCGCCACGAAAAGGGGACCTTCACCCTTCGTATCGAGGACACCGACGTCGCCCGGTCGCGGCCGGAGTGGATCGAGGGGATCCGGGACACGCTCACCTGGCTCGGACTCGATTGGGACGAGGGCCCCGTCCTCCAGAGCACCCGCTTCGACCGGTACCACGCCGCCGCCGACCGGCTCGTCGCCGACGGCCGCGCCTACGAGTGCTACTGCACAGAAGAAGAGGTGCGAGCGCGCAACGAGGCGGCCCGAGCCGCCGGCCGCCCCCCCGGCTACGACGGCCACTGCCGCGACCTCGCCGCCGAGCAGCGGGCCGCGCGCGCCGCCGAGGGCCGCCCCCGATCGCTGCGGTTCCGGACGCCCGACGACGGCACGAGCACTTTCACCGACCTCATCCGGGGGGAGGTCAACGTGGAGTGGGCGACCATCCCCGACTTCGTGATCGTCCGCTCCGACGGCACGCCGCTGTTCTTCCTCGCCAATGCGGTCGACGACATCGAGATGGCGATCACGCACGTCATCCGGGGAGAGGACTTGCTCGACACCACCCACCGGGTGCTCGCGCTTCGGGAGGCGCTCGGCTCGACCGACCGTCCGGCGTTCGCGCACCTCCCGCTGATCGTGGGCGCCGACCGGGCCAAGCTCTCCAAACGCCACGGCGCTGTCGCGCTCGAGGAGTTCCGCGACGCCGGCTACCTGCCCGAGGCCGTTCTCAACTACTTGGCGCTCCTTGGCTGGGGGCCCGAAGACGGCCGCGAGGTCCTCGACCGCGCCGAGCTCGTCGAGGAGTTCGATCTCGGCCGCGTCGTCCATTCGGCCGCGTTCTTCGACCACCAGAAGCTCGACTGGATGAACGGCGAATGGATCCGCCGCCTCGACCTCGACGAGCTGGAACGCCGCGTCCTCCTCACCGCCCGGGCGCAGTTCGGGGACCGCCTCGAACCCGACGCCCTCCGCGGGGCGCTGCGCATCGGTCAGGAACGCGCCGTCACCCTCGGCGCGTTGGTGGACCAGATGGACTTCCTGTTCGTCGACGAGGAGGAGTTCACGATCGACGCGGCGTCATGGGAGCGCCTCGAGAAGACCGACCGGGCACGCGAGATCCTCGACGGCGTCATCGAACACGTCGAAGCGTGCCCGTGGCAGAGCAGCGAGGACCTCGACGTCAGACCCGTGTTCGAGGAGCTCGGCATCAAGCCCCGGAAGGCCATGCACGTGATCTACACCGGGGTCGAAGGGCGCGCCGCGGGGTTGCCCTTGTTCGATTCGATGTACCTGCTCGGTCGCGATCGCACGCTGCGACGCCTGCGCGCCGCCCGCGAGCGACTCGACAGCGGCGCGTGACGGGCTGGAAGCTCGTCCGGCGAGTCGGGCTCGTCGTGCTCCTTGCCGCGCTGCTCTACTACGTCGTCACGTTCATGCAGGTGTGGTGGGCCGCTCGTCACGACGACAACCGGCGCTCGGACGCCGTCGTCGTGCTGGGCGCCGCGCAGTACAACGGCACACCGTCGCCGGTGTTCAAAGCGAGGCTCGACCATGCTGCCGATCTGTACGACGAACACGTCGCTCCGCTGATCGTCGTGACGGGCGGCAAGCAGACCGGCGACAGGTTCACGGAAGCCACGTCCGGCGCGAACTACCTGCACGAGAAGGGCATCCCCGACAGTGCGATCCTGCGCGAAACCACGAGTCACACGTCCTGGGAGTCGCTGTCGGCCGCCGCTCGCGTGCTCCGGAACCGCGGCGAGAAGCAGGTCGTCCTCGTCTCCGACCCCTTCCACGCGCTGCGCATCCGCTCCATCGCGAACGAGCTCGGGCTCGACGCCGTGACCTCTCCGACGCGAACGAGCCCGATCTCGGGCTTCGACGAGTGGCGTCGGTTCATGAGCGAGGCGCTCGGAGTGGCCGGCGGTCGCATCTTCGGGTTCGGACGGCTCGCCCGGGGCACGAACCGGGTCGGGAGGCTCGTCCCCGGACTCGGTACCATGGCGCTTCCTTCGGGGGTGGTGTAATCGGCAACACAACAGGTTCTGGCCCTGTCGTTGGGGGTTCGAGTCCTCCCCCCCGAGCCCGGAGCAAACGGCCCCGGCCCCGTCGTCTAGTGGCCTAGGACGCCGCCCTCTCAAGGCGGTAACACGGGTTCGAATCCCGTCGGGGCTGCACATGCGAAGACCCGGCCACAAGGGCCGGGTCTTTCGCGTTTTCCCTGGTCAACCGCAAGATTTTGCGGGGCATGCGCGCCCCTCACCACTCCACGAGCGGCGCTCCAGCGCGCACATGCAGCGTGCACGGCACGCCGACGAGATCCATCGCGTCACGTGGCGCGTTCGTCGCGCGCACCGACACGACATCGCCTTTGCACGCGCCGGTCGTGATGGTGAGATCGAGCGCGATCGCACCGTCGTCGCGCGTCTCCGCCCACACCACGAACGCGTCGTACACCCCGTCAGCAAGCGGAATATCCACTGATTGCATCGTCGCGCGGGTTACGGTGCTCGACACGGACTCACATTGCGCGAAGTGCCAGCGCGATCGCGCGTTGTCGCGGTGTCTTCGTGGATCCGAGGGGGCGGAGTTCGCGCTTCAGAGCTTGCTCTTGGCGCGCGCGTCGTTCACAATTGATGGAAATGCTTGAAATTGTGGTCGAGATGGGTTCAACTTTCTCAGATACCCGGCCGCAAATTCGGAGGTAGGCGTGAACAAGTCAGAGCTCGTCGATGCAGTTCACTCGGCGGCAGGTGGTGTCGACAAGAAGGACGTTGCATCCGTCGTCGACAGCCTCATCGAGGTCGTGCAGAGTGCAGTTGCTCGCGGCGACAAGGTCACGGTTCCCGGTTTCGGCGCTTGGTCGCGCACGCAGCGCGCGGCGCGCACGGGTCGCAACCCGCGCACGGGTGAGCCGGTTCAGATCGCGGCATCCAAGGGCGTGAAGTTCTCGGCAGGAGCCGGCTTCAAGTCCGCCGTGAACAAGTAGAGACGAACGGCGAACGCTGCTGTTCGCTCTCTACCGACCTATTCCCGACGAAAGGTGGTGACCGTGCCTCCGGCGAAGAGACGTACAGCACGGAAATCAGCTAGGAAAACAGCACGGAAGCCGGCGAAGCGCCGCACAACGACGCGTCGCCGGACGACACGCAAGTCGACGGCACGGAAGCCGGCGAAGCGGCGGCGCAAGGCAGCTGCGGCCAAGCCGGTCAAGCGCCGTCGTCGTAAGGCCACGGCGAAGAAGACCACTGCCAAGCGTCGGCCCGCCAAGCGGCGTCGTCGTAAGGCTGCCGGTGCGGCCAAGCCCGTGAAGCGCCGTCGGCGCAAGGCTGCCGCAGCGAAGCCGGTCAAGCGTCGCCGTCGGAAGGCCGCCGGTGCGGCGAAGCCCGTGAAGCGGCGTCGTCGGAAGGCTGCCGGTACTGCGAAGCCCGTCAAGCGGCGTCGTCGCAAGGCTGCGGCGAGCAAGACGGCAAAGCGGCGTCCGGCGAAGAGGCGGGCCCGCCGGTAAGACCGGCGAGTTCCACAGCTTCAGCAAAGGTGAGGAGGGGGCCTTCGGGCCCCCTTCTCGCGACCGGACGCCGCCGGCTCACACCTTATCGAGGAGCTTGAACCCCTCGGAGGGGCCCATTCCGGCGGCTCGGCCCGCCGCCTCCGCCTCAGCCCGGACCCGCCCGACGAAGCCCTCGAGCTGGGTGTCGCCGTCGGGGGCCTCGGCGTCGATCCTCATCGTCGACGGCCACTGGCTGCGGTGGCACAGCAGGGCCCGGATTTTGGTGTCCGCGTGTCGGCCGACCGGCTCGAGATGGTCGACCTCCTCCGCCTCGAACAGAAGGACCTGATCGGGGCGGTGCGGGGGCAGCTGCTGGTCGGGAAAGAAGTGGTGATCGCGGGCGGCGACGACCCCGTCGAGGAGCAACCACCCGGCGTGGCGATGATCGGGGTGGAGGCGGTACCGCTTCCACGGATCGTGGCCCAGCACGACGTTCGGCCGGGCCCGCCGGATCGCCTCGCAGACCCGGGCCCGCTCGGCGAGCCCGCTGAAGAGCTCGCCGTCGGGGATGCCGAGGAACTCGACGCCGGCCAGGCCGAGGACGGCGGCGGCGTCCTCCTGTTCGCGGCGTCGGGTCGCGACCAGCGCCCCGAGGTCGGCGCCCGAGTCCCACGTCCCCTTCGAGCCGTCGGTGAGCACGAGGAGGCGCACCTCGGCGCCGGCTTCTGTCCATTTGGCCAGCGTGGCGCCGCAGCCGAACTCGACGTCGTCGGAATGGGCCCCGATCGCGAGGGCCCGCTCCGGCGTGGGCAGCTCAGGGGACAAGGAGATCGAGCCGGTCGAGGTCGTCGGGCACGTCGACGTCGAAGGCGAGCTCTGCGTCGCGGACGACGCGGAAGCCGAGGCCGAGGTGTCGGGCCTCGGCGGCGTGCCGCCGGAACGAGCCCGGCCCGTAGGCGAATCGGAAGGGCACGTCGACGGGCACCGACAGCACGGTCGTGCCGTCGTCACGGTGGCACGGCACGATCGCCACGATCGGCCGGGCGCCGTCGCGTCCGAGCGGAGCGAGGCTTCGGGCCAGTGGCAGGTCGGCGTGCGCGATCACCGCGCGAGTGCAACCGCGGGCTCCCACCCATTCCCGCCCCACGGCGGCGGCGTCGTCGAGCGTGCCGGGGTCGTCGACGACGTCGAGCCCGCGCGATCGCGCCCAGTCGCACACGTCGGACGCGCTCGAGACGACGACCGTCGGGAGCTCACCCGACGCCGCCCCTACTCGGTCAGCCAGTGTGCGAGCGAGCTCGGTACGTGTCGCGTCGTCGAGCTGCGCCGCGAGTCGCGCCTTCCCCAGCGCGAAGGCTCGCACCGGGATCACGACCCCCGTACCGGTCATTCAAGACTCCGCAACGCACGCCGGAAGTCGAAAACGCATGTGAATGCGTATGCTACCGGGCGGCGACGGCGGCTCTGCCGACCGTCGCCTGCAACGGCAGCGGCTTTGCCGCCTGCCGTTGCAAAGCGGGAGCTTGCGACCGCGACCAACAAGTACTGAGCCGGAGCTTGCGACGGCGACAAAGGAGAGTTTTGGAACCGGTCTATTCCGTGGCTCGCACTGTGTTACTGCCACCGCTGCACTACGGGATGAGGTGGACGATCGAGGGCGCGCACCTCGTTCCACCGCGCGGCCCTGTGATCCTCGCGAGTAATCACACGTCGTACCTCGATCCGCTCGCGCTCGCGTACCTCGCCGACCGGCGACACCGGCGCGTGCGCTTCCTGACCAAGGCCGAGCTGTTCGACAAGAAGCCTCTCGGCTTCCTGTTGCACCAGGTCCATCAGATCCCTGTCGTGCGGAACTCGCCCACGGCGGCAGGGTCCCTCGAGCTGGCAGTCGAGGCGCTCAAGCGTGGTGAGTGCGTCGCCATCTTCCCCGAGGGGACGATCTCGCTCGACCTCGAGCCGATGGCGGGAAAGTCCGGCACGGCGCGGCTCGCGGCGCAGTCCGGGGTGCCCGTCACGCCTGTGGGGCTGTGGGGCGCGCACCGCACGTTGTTCAAGGGCCGCAAGCCGCACTGGCGCTGGGGCGTGGCGGAGACCGCGGTCGTCGGACCACCGGTGCGAGTCCACGCTCACGAGGACGTCCTCGACGCCACCGATCGGATCATGGTCGCGATCACCCAGTGCGTGGCGAGGGCACGCGAGATCTATCCGCAACGCCCGGGACCGGGCGACGACGGATGGTGGCAGCGTCAGCCTGAGACGGCGCGGCTACGTCCGGCGAAGCGCACCGAAGACCAAACCGAAGACGTCGAGACGGCGCCGTGAGTGACGCGCCGCGGGTCGCCGTGGTGGGGGCGGGCTCGTGGGGCACCGCCGTCGCCGGGCTCGTCTCGAACAACGCCGACACCGTGCTCTGGGCACGCAGGCGCGATCTCGCCGACGCGATTGCCGAGCGGCACGAGAACCCCGACTATCTCCCCGGGATCGCGCTCTCCGACGCGTTGCGGGTCACGTCGGACATCGAGGAGGCATGCGGCAGCGCGGACGTCGTGGTGCTCGGCGTGCCGTCGCACGGCATGCGGTCGGTGCTGATGGAGGCGGCGGAGTTCGTCCGCCCCGCGGTGCCCGTGGTCAGCCTGGCGAAGGGCGTCGAGCAGGGCACGCTGCGACGCATGACCGAGGTGATCGGCGAGGTGCTGCCGACGCACCTCCCGGACCGCATCGGCGTGCTCACCGGTCCGAATCTCGCGCGCGAGATCGCAGCCGGGCAGCCGGCGGCGTCCGTGGTCGCCATGGGCGACGAGACGGTTGCGCACGAGCTCCAGCGATTGATCATGACGGTGACGTTCCGCGTGTACACGAATCCCGACGTCGTCGGTTGTGAGATCGCAGGCGCGCTCAAGAACGTGATGGCGATCGCGGCCGGGATCGCCGACGGCCTCGGCTACGGCGACAACACGAAGGCGGCGCTCCTCACCCGCGGCCTGGCCGAGCTCACGCGCCTCGGCATCGCGCTCGGCGGCAACCCGCTCACGTTCTCGGGGCTCGCCGGCATGGGTGACCTTGTCGCCACGTGCACGAGCACACAGAGCCGGAACCGCACCGTGGGCGTCGAGCTCGGGAAGGGCCGGAAGATCGACGACATCGTGGCCGACATGAAGATGGTCGCCGAAGGCGTGAAGTCGACCGCCGCCGTGCTCGAGCTAGCCCGACGACACCGGGTCGAGATGCCGATCGCCGAGCAGGTCGGCGCGGTCCTGTACGAAGGCAAGCGCGCCGAGGACCTCGTCACGGCGCTCATGCTGCGCGAGGCGAAGCCCGAACTGCACGGCATCACATGAGCCCCTACGCGGTATGACGTGATCGAGCGCGCCCCGACCCGCATCGGGGTGCTCGGCTCGATCCATCAGGCGCTCGTCGACGACCGCGGGACGATCACGCCCGACGGCGGCCGGTGGCAGCTCGACTGGTGGGTCGGCGCCGACGATCGCTGGCACGTCGCGGCACGTGAGGCCGCAGTCCGACAGACGCTCGTGGGTGGCGCGCCGGTCGTCGAGACGTCCCTGCGCGTACCGGGAGGCGACGCGGTGCACCGCGCCTACGGCGTCGGCGGCCCGGCCGGCCTCGTCGCGGTCGAGATCGAGAACGCCTCGGGCGCGCCGTTCGTCGTCGCGCTGGTGCTCGGGCCGACGCCGGCGGGCCGCATGCGGCGCGTCGGCACGCGTGGCTCATGGGTCACCGTCGACGGGCGACCCGCGCTGCGCACGCCGCGACCGGCGACGCGATGGGCCGCCGGGATGCGCGGGGACACACTCGATGTGGTTGCCGCCGGCCGGGCCCAAGAAGGCACGTTCACGGGCGTGGGAGGTCGGGGCATGCGACTCGAAGTCGTGTTGCTCCACCCCGTTGCGCACCGGACACGCCTCCGCTGCGCGCTGGCCGTGGGCCGCCCGGGCCGCTCGGTGCCGGTGGAAGCCGTCGATCTCTCCTTGCTTCCCGACGCCGCCGTCGCCGCCGCCGGCTGGGATGCGCAGCGCCGCCGGGGAATGCGCGTGGTCCTGCCCGATGCTCGGCTGCAACAGGCCGTCGACGCCGGGCGCGCGGCGCTTCTCCTCGCTTCGGACGCGCGCCGGCGCCCGAACGGCGAGGAGGTCGCCGCCCTCGAGGACTGGGGATTCGACAGCGAGGCCGCCGCGGCATGGCGACGGCTCGGGATACGCGCCCGGGCGCGGGCGTCCCAGCGTGCTTCCGACCCGACGCCGTGGTCGAGCATCCGGACGCGGCTCGCCTCGGCGTCAGCCACCTTCACCTGGCCCGACGGCCCGGCGCCGCTCCTCGGGGCGGTGCGTGACCTCCTCGTCGGCGCCGGTGTGAGCGCGAGCGAGGACGACTCCGCCGCCCTGCTCGTCGAGCTTCCGGCCGAGTGGCGCGGCCAGAGCCTGGAAGTGCACGACGCGCCGACGCGTGCGGGGCGGGTCTCCTATGCCGTGCGCTGGCACGGCGCCCGGCCGGCGCTGTTGTGGGAGTGCGAACGTCCGATCCGGCTCAGCGCGCCCGGCCTGGACCGCGCCTGGTCGACCACGGAACCACGGGGGGAGACGCTGCTCGCCGCGCCCGCGGGCGCGCCTGGTGACGCCGGCAGCTTCAGCTGAGGGGATCGTCCAGCCGGAGGGTCGCGATCTCCCACGGCCGCAGCTCAACCGCGCCCTCGAAGCGCGCCATGGGGCGGCCGACCAGATCGACCGTCCAGCCCGTGGCCGGCGCTGCGTCTCGCTCGAGGGCGGCAGTCGACGGGTCCGGGGACGGGTTGAACACCCGCGCCACGAGGCCACCCGGCTCGCGCAGCACTGCCGACATCCGGGCACCGTCAACGAGCAGCCGCGCGCCCGTGGGCTCGCGATCCGCGCCCGCCACCCCGCCCGCTCGGACCCGCTCGAGCGGAACGAGCACCTCGTCGGCGACGTCGTAGAGGTCTGCGTCGCGCCAGTCGCCGCGGTGGGGGAGCAGCGCGTAGTCGAAGGTGCGATGACCGAGCATCTGCGGCCCCTCGAGCGGATACGGGTAACCAGCCGGGCTCGCCCGCATCGAGAGCTGCAAGCGGGAGAGGTACCCGGTCGCCCGCAGCAGCGTCAGCGCGAGCTCGCCACTTTGCTTCCCGTCCTCGGTGAGGAGCTCGTACTCGAGCAGTCCGTCGTGGACCAGAGCGAGGCCGGCTCTCCCGTCCGACGCGTCAACGAAGCGGCGCGACACGAACGTCGGCAGGCCGAACTCGTTGGGGCCGCCCTCCGCGGTCAGGCCCCGGTCGACGACGGCGAACGCACACTCCGCGTGCGAGCCCGTCACCGGCGCCGGCAGCGGGAAGTGCGCCCGCAGCCGATGGTCACGGCACGAATTGTCCAGCTCGGTATGAACGCGGAGAAACCGTTCGCCGGTGCGCAGCTCGAGGGTCGTGTGCACCGCGACCGGCGTGGTGTCATCAGCGCGCCGGGAGCACGAACGCTCGTCGCCGATGGCGTGCGTCGGACACCGGTACGTCGCGTCGATGCGCACACGGGCGCGCACGGGACCGGGCTCGAGCGCGGTGACGTCGACGTGGTCGGGATGATCGATGAGCAGGTCGTCGGCCGGCGGGGAGTAGTTGTAGGTGTCGCCGCCGTCGCCGCCGTCCACCAGTCGCCCGAGGCCGCGAACGGTCAGTCCGTCGGACGTCGTGACGGCGTACGTGCCGTCGCCGTCGACCTCGACGTGGACATGCTCGTTGTCGAGCGACGACGGCCCCGCGGCGACGGCCGTCGCTGGGCCTTCCCCGCCGGCGACGGTGTAACTGCGCCAGCCGAAGCCCGCCACGTC
>DATFPZ010000221.1:0-7576 GCA_035264545.1 Acidimicrobiia bacterium | reverse complement strand
CTGCTCGGGCGACGGCTGGTGTCGGACCTCACCCGGGGCCCGGTCGCCGCGTTCGCGGCGCACGCGAGCGTCGGACCTGCCTCCCCCGGCGGCGCGCTGTTCGCGTTCTGGCAAGCCGCATACCACCGGTTCGGGCAGTGGCACGCCCGGGGCGGCGCGCAGGCGCTCGCCGACGCGCTCGTCCGCCGTCTCGCCGCGCTGGGCGGCGCGCTCCGCTGCTCGGCGCCGGTGGCGCGGATCGACGCGCCCGGCGGGAAGGTCCGGGCGGTGGTGCTGGACGGTGGCGAACGCATCGCAGTGCGGGCTGTGATCACTGCCGTCGACCCGAAGCTGGCGCTGCTCGAGCTCCTCGATCCGCCGCTGGCGGGCCCGGCCGGCGCCGACCTCGCCGCCACGCGGCGGTCCAATGTCGTGCAGGCGCTCGTCCACGTCGCCACGAGCCGGCTGCCGCCGTACCCGAACAGCCGGCCCGGCGACTGGAACGGGCTGCAGAGCTTCGTCGACCGGCTCGACGAGCTCACCGCGGCGTGGGCGCAGGCGGAGGCGGGCCGCCTTCCCGATCCGCTTCCCCTCTATGCGTTCACCACCTCGGCGATCGACGAAACGCTCGCGCCGCGCGGCCACCACACCGTGTATCTCGCCTGTCCCGCCGCGCCAGCCCGGATCGACGAGGGTTGGACGGCGTGCCGCGACGACTTCGTCGAGCGCGCGCTCGATGTGGTCGAGGACCGCGCGCCCGGATTCCGCGACTCGATCACCGGCGTCGCGGCCTGGACCCCCGACCTGATGGAGTCACAGGAGCGCTGGCCCGGCGGACATCCGATGCACCTCGACATCACGCTCGATCAGCTGGGCCCGTTGCGCCCGACCCGCGCCCTCGGCCGCTGGCGCACGCCCGTCGCGGGCCTCTACGTGTCGGGTGCGGGCACCAACCCGTCGGGCGGGATCCTCGGCACCCCGGGGCGCGCCGCCGCGCGCGCCCTCCTGCGCGATGACCCCTGACTCCTACGCGAGGACGTCTTTCGTCGTGAAGCGCGACCACGCCGCGGTCGCGAAGATCGCGACCACGACGCCTTGGACCAACAGGTTCAGCAGGATCTGGTTCCAGTACACGGGCGACCGGAGGACGTCGCCGAACGACAGCCAGTAGTGCGTGAGCAGGAAGGGATGGAGCGCCGAAAGCTGGGGAATCGCATTGAGCACCCCACTGAGGATGGCGACACCGACGGTCCCCGCCATCGCGCCGACGGGTGCATCGGTGAGGGTCGAGAAGAACAACCCGATCGCGGCCAACCCCAGGAGCGACAGCGCGACGAGCACGGCAGCAAGCCCGATTCGCAGCATGCCCGCGGGGAGCGACAGCACGTCGCCTGACAGCGTGGTGACATCCCCGATCGGGAAGAGGACGGCCCCGGTGATCAGGCCGGCGACCGCGACTGCGAACGTGGCCGCGAAGCAGAAGAGGACGAGGGTCGTCCCTTTGAGGACGAGCAACCGTGTCCGACCGACCGGGCGCGACAACACGTAGCGCAACGTCCCGAGGTTCGCCTCGCCCGCGACCGCGTCACCGGCGACGATCGCCACGGCGAGCGGGAGGAAGACGGGCAGCGTGACGGTGAGCCCGGCCAGCACGGCGAAGACGCCATTGTTGGTGATCTGGTCGAAGAAACGAGGCCCGCTCCCCGGGCTCGGCCCGTCACCGGAGAGCCTCACCGCGATCGCGGTAGCCACCGGCACCAGGGCGACCACGAGTATCAGCACGCGTGTCCGGACGCGCCGGAACAACAAGCTCATCTCAGCGAGCCACATCGAATCCCTCTCCGGTCAGGGCCACGAACGCGTCTTCGAGGCTGCGCCTGTCGGTCGTCAGGCTGCGTACCCCCACGTCGGCCATGACGAGCGCGCGGTTGCACTCTTCGGGCCGTTGCCCGTCGAGTTGGGCGGAGACCACTTCGCCGGTGACGACGATCGACTCCAGCCCGAGTCGGTCGAGGACCTTCGCCGCCCCCGAAGCGTCGTCGGTCTCGACGCGCAGCATCGCCTCGCCGCGACCGCGGAGCTCCTCGACGGACCCCTGCGCCACCATCTTGCCGACGGAGATGATGCCGACATGGGTGCAGACCTGCTCCACCTCGCTGAGCAGGTGGCTGGACAGAAACACCGTCGAGCCTTCGCCCGCGAGCTCGCGAACGAGGTTCCGGATCTCGCGGGTCCCTTGCGGGTCCATCCCGTTCGTGGGCTCGTCGAGGATGAGAAGGCTGCGCGGCCGCAGCAGCGCCGCGGCAAGCCCGAGTCGCTGCTTCATGCCGAGCGAGTAGGCGCGGAAGCGCTTGTTGGCCGCGGCCGCCAGGCCCACTCGCGTCAGGGCGGCATCGATGCGCTCGCGGCGCGTCTTCCGCTGGCCGTCGAGGCCGGCGGCGTCCATGCGCTTGAGGTTCTGACGGCCGGACAGCCACGGATAGAAGGCCGGCCCTTCGATGAGCGCCCCGACCTGCGGCAGCACCTTCGCGTTGGCGCCCGGCATTGCCTCGCCCAGGACGCGGTACGACCCTGCGGTTGGCCAGATCAGGCCGAGCAGCATGCGGATCGTCGTTGTCTTCCCCGACGCGTTCGGTCCGAGGAAGCCGTACACGCTTCCACGAGGAACGGCGAGATCGAGCTTGTCGACGACGGCGGCGTCGCCGAGCCGTTTCGTCAGCCCCTCGGTCTGGATCGCGAGCTCGGTCATCGGATCGACGCCACCTGTACCGCGGCGGGCTCGAGACCCTCGGGTGTGACGGCGCCGGCGACGATGCGACCGCTGGACAGGATGAGCAGGCTGAACACCGGCGTCTCCAGGAGCTGCCCCGTCCCGTACGGGCCCGTGATGGTCTTGGCGGTGCGGCCAAGATCGTCCAGCCGCCACCAATCGAGGCCGGTGAGGGCGACGACTTCTTCCCACCCGTCGCCGGTGGTCGCGAGCCGAAGCAGCGTGTCGTCGACACCGGTCACGGACTGCACGTCCTCCAGCGCGCGCTCCCGGTCGCGCTCCTTTTGCCAGTTGTCATCCGAGTAGTCCGGCTCGCGACTCACCGTCGCGCCGTCGGTCACTGTCGCTTCCGGCGGCGGCCGGAAATCGAAGTTCGAGGCGGCCGGGCGCTTGAACTTGATCGACGTGAACTTGCTGTCGATGGCGACCGTGCCGCTGCGTGTGTTCACCTGCACGCGAAGGGGCAACCCCGTCGCGGCGTCGACGCCGATCGTGACCTCGGTGACGAGCGAGTTCGGCGTCTCCGGGATCAACCCCAGCTGGTAGACGGCCCGGTCGGCGACGTACGTCGGCTCGTGCAGCACGAGTCGGGTGGATTGTCCCCGCAGTCCGAGGAAGCGGGCCGCCATCCCGTCCGGCGATTCGAGAGTGCCACCTCCGGCGAGAGAGGTGATCAAACCGGTTGCCGTCGACGACTCCGTCGGAGTCGCGACCGTCGTGACACGGGACCGTCGGCTGTGCCACACGTACGTGACGTCACCTTGGCGGTACCAGTCGGTCTCCCCCAACTCCTCGAGCAGCGCGATCCGGCGGCGATCGCCGTCCTGCCACAGGCGGGCATCGTTGTTCCCGGACGCAAGGCCGACCAGTGAGCCGCCGGACTCGCCGGTTGCGGTTCCGAAATCACCGAGGCCGAGGCTCGTGCGCAGCTCGAGGAGTCCCATCCGCGGCTGCGGGTGCGGGCTCGCCGCCCAATCCGCCACCTCCGCTGCCGTTCGTTGCGGCAGCGTGGGCGCGGCGCGGGCTTCGAGCCGGTCACGAACCGAGTACCCCGTCCAAAGCAGGCCCACCAGCGCGACCGGCACGACGTAACGCCATCTCCGCGTTCTCGGCCGGGCGACCACCACGTCAGGTTATGACCGCCGTCGCGCCGGCTGAACGCGGCACTGTTCGCTGTGCGCCGCCTGAGAGCCGGCTGAGGGCCGAGGCGGTGAGCGATACGTTGGGGAGAACGGCCGGATCGTGCGAGGCGGTGTAATGACGGAAGCATGGCTCGAGGAGCTGTCGTACGACGAGTGCCTCGACCTCTTGCGGCAGAGCTCGGTCGGCCGGATCGCCGTCGTCGTCGACGAGTTCCCCGTCGTGCTGCCGGTGAACTACCGACTCGTCGAGGCGGGAGGCCCGATGTGGGTCGCCGTTCGGACGCGACCGGGCAACATCCTCGATCAAGCGTCGATGCACACGGCGTTCGAGATCGACAACGTGGATCCGATTCGCCACGAGGGTTCGTCCGTGCTCGTGCGCGGAACACTGCATCACGTGGACCCTGACGCGGCCGACTTTCGTGAACGCTTTGATCCCGAGCCGTGGATTCTCGCCGAGCGCGACGCTTGGCTCGTCATCGCGCCCTTCAGCGTCACTGGACGTCGGTTGCACGCCGCCGAAGGGGCGTGGCCCTTCCACCCGAGCGCATACCTCTGAGGACGGTACGAGGTGGCCGAATGGCGGCGCCTGGTGTTCGCCCTCGGCGCCCTCGCATCGGTGATGGTGTCCGGCACCGTCGGGTACCTCGTGCTGGGCTTCGGCCGTGTACTCGCATCCCAAGGTGCGGCTCAGCGCGCACGTGCTGCTCGATGCTGTGTACCAGACCATTACGACAGTCACGACGGTGGGATTCCGCGAGGTGCAGCCGCTCACGGCTGCTGGCAAGGTCTTCACGATCGCGCTGATCGTCGTCGGTGTTGGGACTGCGCTCTACACGCTCGGCGTCATCATCGAGACGCTGCTCGAGGGTCAGCTTCCAGAAGTGTTCGGGAGGCGCCGTATGGAGCGCAAGATCACGGGCACAAGTGAGCACGTCGTTGTCTGCGGTTGGGGGCGCGTCGGAAGGGCCATTGCGCGGGATCTCGTCGCGATGGGCGCCAGCACCGTCGTCGTCGACAACGACCGATCCGTGTCGAGAACGTCCAGTATCCGGCGGTGCTGGGCGACGCCACCGACGACGAGGTTCTCGACCGCGCCGGGTGCGACGAGCCCGGGCGCTGGTCGCCGCGCTCGACACCGACGCCGGCAACCTGTTCGTGACCCTGAGCGCCCGTGCCCTCCGGCCGGACCTGTTCATCGTCGCCCGCGTCCGTCTGGAGGAGAACGAAGACAAGCTACGGCGCGCCGCTGCCAACCGGGTCGTGAATCCGCAGAGCATCGGCGGCGCGCGTATGGCGGCCTTCGTCCTCCAGCCCTACGTGACGGAGTTCGTCGACGTCGTGATGCACGACCGGGGCATCGAGTTTCGGCTCGAGGAGATCCCGGTACCCGCGGGCTCGCCGATCGAGCGATGCAGTATCAGGGAAGCGCACGTCCGGGACCGCACGGGCGCGCTCGTCCTGGCACTCCGGGATCAGAGTGGCACGTTCACGACGAACCCGCCGCCGGAAACCGTCGTCCATGCCGGCCAGATCATCATCGCCATTGGCACGCCCGGTGACCTCGAGAAGCTCCAACGCCTGGTCACCGGCGCCATGCCGCGCGTAGCTCGCTGACCGCGGGGGATCACCCTTCGGGCGTCAGCCCCTGCTGCGCGCCAAGGCGAGCGGCATACACCGCAGCTTGGGTCCGGCGCTCCATGCCCAGCTTCGACAGCAGATTCGAGACGTAGTTCTTCACCGTCTTCTCGGCGAGATGTACGTGCTCGGCAATCTGGCGGTTCGTGAGGCCGTCGGCGATGAGCCGCAGGATGTTCCGCTCCTGCGGGCTCAAGCGAGCAAGGAGCTCGTCTTCCTCGGAACCCTTGCGAAGACGTTCGACGACGCGAGCCGTTACCGACGGATCGAGGAGCGACCGGCCGGCGGCGACGGAGCGCACCGCTTCGACGACATCCGCGCCCTTGATCTGCTTGAGGACGTACCCCGACGCGCCCGCCATGATCGCCTGGAAGAGCGCTTCGTCGTCCGCGAACGACGTGAGCATGAGGCACTGGATGTCGGGATGGGCCGAACGGATCTCCCGGCACACCTGCACGCCGTCACCGTCGGGGAGGCGGACGTCGAGCACCGCGACGTTCGGACGCGTCGGCGGGATGCGTGCCAGCGCCTCGGCCGCGGTTCCTGCCTCGCCGACGACTTCGAGGTCGCCGTCCGCCTCGAGGAGCTCCTTGACGCCACGCCGGACGATCTCGTGGTCATCGAGGAGGAACACCCGCACTGCGTTGCTCACCGACCACTCCGGGATCAGAATGTCCCCTTGCCGTTCAGCAAAATCAACCCACACATCCAGCAACTGCTCGACGCGATCACGAGCATCGGAACGGACCTCAGCCTACCGATCGTCCTGCAGCGGATCGTCGAGTCCGCCTGCTCGCTGGTCGCTGCCAACTACGGCGCGCTCGGCGTGATCGGCGAGGACCAACAGCTCGCCGAGTTCATCACAGCGGGCATCGACCCCGAGCGCTATGCCGCCATCGGTCATCTCCCCGAGGGTCGCGGGATCCTCGGCCTTCTGATCGTCGACCCACGACCGCTGCGCCTGCGCGACCTCGGCGCTCACGACCAATCCGTCGGCTTCCCCCCGAACCATCCCGACATGCACTCGTTCCTCGGTGTCCCCGTGCTCGTGCGAGACGAGGTATTCGGGAACCTGTACCTCTGCGACAAGCGGGGAGCCGACGAGTTCACCGACGAGGACGAGCGCCTCGCGATCGCACTGGCGACGGCCGCCGGAGTGGCGATTGAGCATGCCCGGCTGATGCAACGCACGGAAGAGGTCGCCGTCATCGAAGATCGCGAGCGGATTGCCCGCGACCTACACGACAAGGTGATCCAGCGACTCTTCGCGACCGGTATGACGCTCCAGACGATGCTGCCGGTCACCGGCCGGGACGATGTGAGCAACAGGATCAACGATGCCGTGGACGAGCTCGACGTCACCATTCGCGAGATTCGCAGCACGATCTTCGCATTGCAGGCGCCAGCGCAACGTGGGCTTCGTGTCGCCATTTTCGCCTTGATCGACGGCGCGCGCGAGGTGCTCGGGTTCTCGCCCGAATTGCACATGGACGGCCCGATCGACACGCTCATCTCCGAGAACGCGGCCGAGCATCTGCTCGCCGTGCTCCAAGAGACACTGTCCAACGTCGCCCAGCACGCCGGCGCGTCACATGTGAACGTGACCGTCGAAGCGGGTATGGAAGTTGTGGTCCGGGTAATCGACAATGGCACGGGTCTGCCGACGCCTCGAGAGAACGGTCGGGGCCTGCAGAACCTCGAGGAGCGCGCCGCGACCCTGGGGGGCGCCCTCTGGGCGGCGCCCTTGGAGACGGGAGGCACCGTCGTCGAGTGGCGCGTGCCGATCACGGCGTGACCTCGCGACGCTCGACGCGGCGGGTCGTCCCCGAGACCGGAGTCACATGAAACTCGAAGACGTCCACGTCGCAGCTTGTACTCCTCAGCGCTTGGCCCCGCTGATCGGATCGGAGCGCGCGAAGCGTTTCGAGACGACCGCGGAGGCCGCCCGCGAGATGCTGGCCGGTCGCAGAGTGCTGAACGTCAACTCGACTGCGTCCGGCGGCGGCGTCGCCGAGATGCTCCGGACGCTCTTGGCGTACGCCCGTGG
>DATFPZ010000220.1:0-9434 GCA_035264545.1 Acidimicrobiia bacterium | reverse complement strand
GCGTGCCGCGTCGACGAGGGCGCGGCTCACCGTGACCAGGTTCCGGACTTCGGTGTCGGCCGCACCGGCCATGTTCGTGAGCTGCTTGGCTGCGCGCTCGAGGCTGGCGGCGTCGCGGAGCACGCCCGCCTCGCGGGTCATGAGCCGCTGCAGCTCCTCGCGTGCGACAGGCGTATCACCCCGCGTGGCGGCGGGAGCGGCGCCCGGCCGGTACGACTCGACGCCACGCGGCACGCCGTTCTCGTCGGGCTCGTCCTTGCCGCGTGCGATGGCGTCGATCGCGCGGCGCGCGAACACGAGCCCGTCGAGGAGCGAGTTCGACGCGAGCCGGTTCGCGCCGTGGACGCCCGAGCACGCGGCTTCGCCGCACGCCCACAGCCCGGGCAGGACGGTCGCGCCGTCGAGGTCGGTGCAGACACCGCCGCAGAGGTAGTGGGCGGCGGGCGCGACCGGCAGCCAGTCGCGGTCGGGGTCGAGGCCGACCGTGCGGGACGCGCGCCAGATCGTCGGGAAGCGAGCGTCGAAGCCCTCGATCGAGGTCGCGTCCAGCCACAGGTGGTCGGTGTCCTGCTCCTGGAGCCGCCGTGTGATCGCCCGGGCGACGACGTCGCGCGGCGCAAGATCGCCGAGCGGGTGCTCGTCCGCCATGAACGCGCGCCCGTGCCGGTCCCGCAGCACTGCGCCCTCGCCGCGCAGGGCCTCGGATAGCAGGGGTCGGGGCATCGAGGGGTGGTGGAGGGCGGTCGGGTGGAACTGCATGAACTCGACGTCGGCGACCGCCACGCCGGCGCGCCGGGCCATGGCGATGCCGTCCCCGGTCGACAGGGCCGGGTTGGTCGTCACGGCGAAGCACTGCCCGGCGCCGCCGGTGGCGACCATCGTGTGACGGGCGCGGACCTCGGTCGTGGTGCCGTCGGGGGCGCGCGCCCTCACGCCGACCGCCCGGCCCGCCTCCACGAGCAGATCGAGCGCGAGCCATCCCTCGCGCACTTCCGCCGTCGTGGCCTCGACCGCCGCGACCAGCGCCCGTTCGATCTCGGCGCCGGTGGCGTCGCCACCGGCGTGCAACACGCGGGCGGCCGAGTGCCCGCCTTCGCGCGCCAGGGCGAGCCCGGCCGCCTCGCCGTCCGCGGTCTGGTCGAACACCGCGCCCATGGCCATGAGCTCGCGCACGCGGTCGGGGCCTTCGGTGACGAGCACCCGCACCGCGTCGGGGTCGCAGAGGCCGGCGCCGGCGGTGATGGTGTCGGAGAGGTGCAGTTCTGGTGAGTCGTCGAGACGGCCGTCGAGGGCGGCGGCGACGCCACCTTGCGCATAGCGCGTCGCGGAGTGCGCCAGCTCGCCCTTCGTGAGGACGATCACCGACCAGCCGGCGCGCGCGGCGTGAACGGCTCCCGACAAGCCGGCGATCCCACTGCCGAGCACCAGCAGGTCGAACATCGGCCCAGCCTACTGATCGCTACTTCTCGTCGGTCGCCCTTGCCCTGTCACCGTCGCAGGCTCCGGCTTTGCTACGACGGTCGGCAAAGCCGCCGTCTCCGCGGTCGCAAGCTCCGGCTCCGGCGGTCGGCAAAGCCGCCGCCTCCGCGAGTTGTCACGGCGCGAGCTCGTGCAACTCCCGGTCGAGTGCCTGGAAGTCCGCGTCGGTGGGACGGTTGCGCGAGTCGACGTGCACGATCTTCGGAGCGTACGACTCGAGCTCGGCCTCGTCGTACTGCGCATAGGTGATGACGATGACGCGGTCTCCCGTGTGCACGAGGCGGGCAGCGGCGCCGTTGAGGATGACGTCGCCGGGGCCACCGCGCATCGCGTACGTCTCGAAGCGGGCGCCGTTGTCGAGGTCGAGCACATGCACCTGCTCGTGCTCGAGGACGTCGGCAAGCTCCATGAGCTTCGGGTCGAGGGTGATCGAGCCGACGTAATCGAGGTCGGCGCCCGTGACCGTGGCTCGGTGGATCTTGGACTTCATCATCGTTCGGCGCATCAGCTCGTGGTCTCCTGTTCGGCGAGTGTGATGACGCCGAGGTCGGTCGAGACCTCGGCGCCGGCGATCTGCATCGTGACGTTGTCGATCAGGCGCGCCTGGCCGACGGCAGCCGCCACCGCGACGACGACCTCGCCCTCGACGGTGGCGAGCGGCGCCAAGTCGCCCGCCCGTCGGACCTCGGCGTATTCGAGCTCGAGGTCGTGGCGCGCCGCTTCGGCTTCGACGGCGGCGCGGACCCGCTCCGGATTGCGCTCGCCGTCCTCGACGGCGGCAGCGGCGGCGCGTAGGGAGGCGAAGATGCCGGTCGCGCGCTCGCGCTCCTCGGGCGACAGATAGGCGTTCCGGCTCGACATCGCCACCCCGTCCGGCTCTCGGACGAGCGGGCAACCGACGACCCGCACGGGCAGGTCGAGGTCGGCGGCCATGCGCCGCACGACGGCGAGCTGCTGGAAGTCCTTGCGCCCGAAGTAAGCGGTGCACGGGCCCACGATCGAGAACAGCTTGGCGACAACCGTGGTGACGCCGTCGAAATGAGTCGGGCGGGCAGCGCCGCACAATCCGTCCGTGAGCCCGGCGACATGGACGGTGGTGACCGTCGGCTCCGGATACATCTCGGGCACGCTGGGGACGAACAGCAGGTCGACGCCGTCCGCCTCGGCGGCGGCGGTGTCGGCGACGAGATCGCGTGGGTAACCGGCGAGATCCTCGTTCTCCCCGAATTGCAGCGGGTTCACGAAGATCGTCGTGACCACGAGGTCGTGGTTGGCGCGCGCCGCGCGCATGAGCGACCGGTGGCCTTCGTGGAAGAACCCCATGGTCGGTACGAGCCCAACGGTCTTGCCCGCCCGACGCGCCGTATCGCAGCGGTCGCGTAGCTCGGCAATGCGCTCGACGACGATCATGCGAGCGTTCCCTCGGGTGCGCCGGCGTCGGCGCCGGCGTCGGCCTCGGCGTCGCGCTGACCAACGAGCCGCCGTGCCTCGCGCACCAGCGCCTCGTACCCGTCCCGCTCGTCGTCGGGGAGCGTGTCGATGTGCCGGGTGACCGTGTCGTGGTCGCCGCGCGCGACCGGGCCGGTGAGCGCGGCGGCGGGACCGATCTCGTCGACGTTCTCGAGAGTTCCCCGGACCAGCGGGAGGAACGCCTCGAACGGCACGCCTGCATGCGCGGCGAGTCGCTCGACCTGGCCGAGCAGCGCCACGAGGTGGTTCGAGGCGACGCACGCGGCGGCGTGGTAACGGACGCGGTCGGCGGCGTCGACGCGGAACGGCCGCATACCGAGCGTGAGTGCGATCCTCTCGACCCGCGGCGACCCGTCGATCGCGCACCACGCGCCCGCGAGCCGGCGCTGTCCGACATCGGCCGAGGGGAGCGACTGGAGCGGGTGCAGGGAGCCGACCTCGACGTCCGGGCGCGCGAGCAACACGCCGTCGAGCTCGTGCAGCGTCGACGCACCGGAGAGGTGGACGACGAGTGCCCCGGAGCGGAGCGCCGGCGCGAGAGCAGCGGCGGCGCCGGCGATGGCGGCGTCGGGTGTGGCGACGATCACGACGTCGGCCTCACGCCCGGCGTCGGCGACCGCGACCGCGGGCGCGGCGAGGCGCGCGGCCATCGCCCGGGTCGAAGGGGCGTCCATCGTCCTCCCCGCCACTGCGACCGGCCGCCAGCCGCGCGCAGCGAGCGCGCAGGCGACGGCGGTGCCGGCTCGGCCGGGTCCCACGAGCGCGAATGCCCGGGACGGACTGGTTGCGTCCACGTTGCGCAGCCTTTCGTTCCGGTCCCGTCGCCGGGTACCGGACTACTGGGTCTGTGGCAGCGCCAACTCTACTTCGCTGCGGCGGACCCCCGCCGCGCCCGGCGGCACCCACGGGGCCAGCATCGGATCGAGGTCGGCGAGGGGCACCATCACGAACGCCCGCTCGTAGAGGCGTGGGTGCGGCACGACCAGGTCGGGCTCGTCGACCTCGTCGTCGCCGACGAGCAGGACGTCGACATCGAGCTGGCGGGGCCCCCACCGCTCGCCCGGAGCCCGTCCCGCCTCGTGCTCCAGACGCTTGGCGACCTCGAGCAGCTCGCGCGCAGTGCGATCGGTGTCGACGGCGACGACGGCGTTGAGGTAGTCGGGCTGCTCGGGTCCGCCGACGGGATCGGTCTCGTAGACGGGCGAGACCGTCACGACCGTGACCCCGTCGGCGGCGGCCAGCCCATCGACCGCCGCTTGAAGCTCGCGCGCCCGGTCGCCGAGGTTGGAACCGAGGCCGAGGTACGCCCGCCGCACCGGTGGGCGGGCGCCGGCGCCGATTGCGTACCGGCGAATGAACGTGTCGGCGTCGAAGCGGGTGAGGTCGTCGTGGATTCGAGTGCGCAGGTCCTCGGCGGCGGCCACGTCGGTTCCGACGGAGATGGCGCGTACGACTGTCCCCTGCGAACGGTCGCGGACCCGCACGACCACGGGCCGTCCGTCCGCGCCGGCGGCCTCGCCGTGACCCTCGTCGGGCTGCTCGATCCCGACGACGAACCGGTCGGCGGCGCGCACGGTTACCGCTCGATGCGGACGGCGACGTGATCGACCATCGCCCGCACCGGAGGGTGCAGCTTCCGGACCGTCACCGTGGCCGCCTTCACGCGCGGGTCGGCGCCGCACACCTCGGCGATGCGCGTGGCGAGGCGCTCGAGCAGGTGGTAGCGCTCGGACTTCACGACCCGGCTGGCGGCTTCCGAGACGGCCGAGTAGTCGACGGTGTCGTCGAGATGGTCGCTGTCGCCTGCGGCGGTGAGGTCGACGTCGAGCTCCACGTCGACCTCGAATGGCTGCGGACGGCCCTGCTCCTCGGGGAGCACACCGTGCACACCGAGCTCACGAAGACCGGCGATGCGGATCTTGTCCATCGCAGTTAGTTACCCGATCGGGGTGACCGCCGTGCGGTCAAGCCTTCGCCTTCTTGCCACGACCGGAAGCCGCTTTCTTCGCCTTGCCGGCGGTCTCGGGCTTCGCGGCCTTCGACTTCGACTGCGCCTTCGCCGCCTTCGCCGCTGTCGGCGAAGCCGCCTGCTTCGCCGACGGTGGCGTGAGCGGCTCGGGCGCCGGACGCGGAGAGCGGAAGAGCCCCTCGTTCACCGTGACGGCGACGATCTCCCGGCCGACCGAGCCGAGTTGGCGGCCCGTCAACTTCTCGAGGACCACGATGGCGTGCGGCCCTTCGTACACGAGCCCGGTATAGAGGAGAAAGCCGGCGACGACACCGAGCAGGCGGTCGCCGAACTCCTCGTGGTGCATCAGGACCCGCTCCGACGGGTTGTCGAGCCACCGCCCGAGCGTCGCGTACACGTCGTGCAGCCGTTCGGCGAGCTCTTCGTGCCGGCCCAACGGCACGTGCTCGTACGCGAGGCCGGCCTCCTCGTAGGCGTGCAGGTTGTGGGGCGAGTCGAGGAGCGACAGCACGTGCGTGAACCCGTGGCCGGCGAGCCACAACAACTCCTCCTGGCGGCGCACCTTGCGGTGATTCCGGGCGAAGCCGCCGGGGCGCTCGGACACCGCCAGCCGGCCCGTGATCACCCACGTGAAGTAGCGCGGCTCGAGGCCCTGGGCCCATCGCCCTTTCACGCCGCGCCCGCCTCGGCGCCCCGCAGCGCGTCCAGCAAGCGAACAGCGCGCACGGCAGGCAGCACGTCGTGCACGCGCACGATCGACGCCCCCCGCTCGACCGCCCACACGACGGTCGCCAGCGTCCCCTCTTCGCGCTGGTCGACGGGCAGGTCGCCCGACGCGGCGCCGGCCCGTGCCAGCAGCTTGCCGACGAAGGTCTTGCGTGACGTGCCCACCATCACCGGGACCCGGACCCGTTCGACGAGCGCCGGCAGGCCCGCGAGCAGCCGAAGGTTGTGCTCGACCGTCTTCCCGAACCCGATGCCCGGGTCGGCCGCGATGGCGTCCTCCGCCACACCAGCCGCGCGTGCGGCGTCCACTCGATCGGCGAGGAAGTCACCGACCTGGGCGACGACGTCGTCGTAGTGCGGGTCGGCCTGCATCGTGCGCGGCTCACCCTGCATGTGCATGACGACGTAGCCGGCGCCGGCCTCGGCGGCGACTCCGAGGATGTCGGGGTCGAGCCGACCGGCCGAGACGTCGTTGACGACGGTCGCACCGGCATCGAGCGCGGCTCGGGCTACGGCGGCCTTTGTGGTGTCGACGCTGATCGGCACGCTCGTCTCCGCCGCGAGGCGCTCGACGACCGGCAGCACCCGGCGGAGCTCCTCGTCGGCCGGGACGGGCGCGGCGCCGGGGCGGGTCGACTCGCCGCCGACGTCGAGGACGTCGGCGCCTTGGCCGGCGAGCGCGATCCCGTGCGCGACGGCGGCGTCGGGGTCGAGGAAGAGGCCGCCGTCCGAGAACGAGTCGGGCGTGACGTTGACGATCCCCATGACTGCCGCCCGCGCGCCGCACACCCGTTCCCACTCGAACATTCAGTCGCAGCGTACCGGCCTCCGCCCGAGGTGGCTTTTGGGCGGTTTCCGAGGGTGCTTCTCAGCCGCGCAGGCCGGTCTGGCCGATGAAGCTCATGGCCTCGGCCCGGGTGGCGGGATTGTCCTTGAACATGCCGCGCACGGCCGATGTGACGGTCAGCGACCCCGGCTTCTTCACCCCGCGCATCGTCATGCAGAGGTGCTCGGCCTCGATGACCACGAAGACATGCGGCGTCAGGATGTCGACGAGCGCGTCGGCGATCTGGGTTGTGAGCCGCTCCTGGACCTGGGGCCGCTTGGCGAACCCGTCGACCATGCGCGCCAGCTTCGACAGGCCCGTGATCCGCCCGTCATCATCCGGGATGTACGCGACGTGCGCCCGTCCGTTGAACGGGACGAGGTGGTGCTCGCAGTAGCTGGTGATCGGGATGTCGCGGACCATCACCATCTCGTCGTGATCGGCCTCGAAGGTGGTGATGACGTGACAACGCGGGTCCTCGCGCAGCCCGCTGAAGATCTCCTCGTACATGTCGGCGATCCGCCGCGGCGTGTATTGGAGGCCGTCCCGATCCGGGTCCTCGCCGATGGCTTCGAGGATCTCCCGCACCGCGCGCTCGATGCGCGGCTTGTCGAACTCTCTCGGCTCCTCGTCGGAGGGGACAGCGCGGATTCTGTCGCTCACTCTTGCGCCTTCGGTGTTCTCGGGGGCGGGTGGTGGTCGGTGGCGGCGGCCGAGGCGGCGCGCCCGGCGCCGTCGGACCGGATGCTGTCCCACGGCCGCACGTCGGCGAAGACCTGCTGCACGCGGTCGGTCTCGAGAGTCTCGTGCTCGATCAGGTCCGACGCCAGGCGGTCGAGCACCGCGCGGTTCGTCTCGAGGATATGGCGGGCGTCGTTGTGGGCGGACTCGATCAGGCGACGGACCTCGGCGTCGATGCTCGCCGCCACCTCGTCCGAGTAGTCGGGTGAGTGCCCGAGGTCACGGCCGAGGAACACCTCGCCCTGCGTCTGCCCGAAGCGCATCGGGCCGAGCGACTCGCTCATCCCGTACTCGGTGACCATCTGGCGGGCGACTGTGGTCGCACGCTCGATGTCGTTGGCGGCGCCGGTCGTCGGATCGGCGAAGATCATCTCCTCGGCGGCGCGGCCACCGAGCAGCATCGTCAGCTGGTCGGTCAGCTCGCTGCGGGCGACGAGGAACTTGTCCTCCATCGGGAGCGTGAGCGTGTACCCGAGCGCGCGTCCGCGGGGGATGATCGACACCTTGTGCACGGGGTCCGTCTTCGGCAGTGCGTGCGCGACCAACGCGTGCCCGCCTTCGTGGTACGCGATGACTCGCTTCTCGGCGTCGGAGATGAGTCTGCTGCGCCGCTCGGGCCCTGCCATGACCCGGTCGATCGCCTCCTCCAGCTGCGGCATGCCGACGAGGCGAAGCTCGCGGCGCGCTGCGAGCAACGCGGCCTCGTTCACGAGGTTCGCGAGGTCGGCGCCGGTGAACCCGGGCGTGCGGCGCGCGATCACGTCGAGGTCGACGCCGTCGGCCAGCGGCTTCCCGCGCGCGTGCACCCGCAGGATCGCCTTGCGGCCCTCGAGATCCGGACGGTCGACGACGATCTGACGGTCGAAGCGCCCGGGACGCAAAAGTGCCGGGTCGAGGATGTCTGGTCGGTTCGTCGCCGCAATGAGGATGACGCCGACCTTCTGGTCGAAGCCGTCCATCTCCACCAGCAGCTGGTTCAGGGTCTGCTCTCGCTCGTCATGGCCGCCGCCGAGCCCGGCGCCGCGATGACGCCCGACGGCGTCGATCTCGTCCACGAACACGATTGCGGGCGCCGCCGACTTCGCCTGCTCGAACAGATCACGCACCCGGGACGCGCCGACGCCGACGAACATCTCGACGAAGTCGGAGCCGCTGATCGAGAAGAACGGCACGCCCGCCTCGCCCGCCACCGCCTTGGCCAGCAGCGTCTTGCCGGTCCCGGGAGGACCGAACAGCAGCGCGCCCTTGGGGATCTTGGCCCCGATCTCCTGGAACTTCGCCGGCGCCTCGAGGAACTCCTTGATCTCCTGGATCTCCTCGACCGCCTCGTCGAGGCCCGCAACATCGGCGAACGTGGTCTGGGGCTGGTCCTTGTTCAACGCCTTGGCCCGCGACTTCCCGAAGCCCATGAGCCGGCCGCCGCCCTGCACGCGACTCAGCACGAACAAGACGATGCCGATCAGCAGTATGAAGGGCAGCCAGCCGAGCAGGAGACCCAGCCACGGGCTGTCCTCCTGGCTGTCGACGTCGAACTTGGTGTCGGAAGCGACGATGTTGTTGGTGATCTGCTCCGTGTAGCCCTCGGGGAACTTCACCTCATAGGCGGTCCCGTCGGCGAGCTTCCCGTGCACCGCGTGGTCCTTGTCGAGCAGCGTCGCCGTCGCGACCTTCCGGCCCGTCAGATCGGCTTCGTACCGGTCGAGGCTGAGATGCTTGCGCGACGGGCTCGTGTCGATGACCTGCCACGCCACGAACGCGAGCACGACACCGACGGCGAGATAGATGAGGAAGCTGCGGCGAAGCTTGGTCACGGCCACTCCCGGCGGGGACGCGGGCCAGGGTACTGCCCTGGTGCCATCACCCGGTCAGCGAGCCGGTGAACTCGTACACCGCGGGCAGGTTGCGGTACCGCTCGCCGACGTCGAGGCCGTAACCGACCACGAAGTCGGGTGGGATCCGAAACCCGACGTAGCGCAAGTCGAGGTCGTTGCGCTGGAGCCCTTCCTTCACGAGCAGCGCGCACACCTCGAGCGACGCCGGTCCGCGCGCGGCCAGGTTCTTCCGCAGGTACGCGAGCGTGAGGCCGGAGTCGACGATGTCCTCGACGATCAGCACGTGGCGGCCGCTGAGGTCGATCTCGAGGTCCTTCTCGATGCGGACGACGCCGCTCGTGCGCGTGGCCGACCCGTAGGACGAGACGGCCATGAAGTCGAACTCGACGGG
>DATFPZ010000219.1:0-37598 GCA_035264545.1 Acidimicrobiia bacterium | reverse complement strand
TCGTGCGTGGCAGCGTCCGTCGTCATCTGACCCACCGCCACCTCGGGCAGGCTCGACATGACCGCCTCGACCTTCGGCGCCTCGGTGTCCCATTCCTCGAGCAGCTGCTCGATGCTCCAATCGCGCCGGGCGTCGACCTGGCCGGCCGTCCATGCATCGGTCGCGACACCGTCGAGGTTCCCGGCGTTGATGTCAGCGGTGATCCCGCTGAGATGAGCCACCAGGTCACGGACGCGCCATTCGGGTGCCGCCGGCGCGTGGCGCTCGAGCTGCTCGTCGTCGGCCTCGCGCACCAGATCAGACACCCGGGTGCGAAGCGCGCCGTACGTCTGCGCGTAGTCGGTCATCGAGCTCCCCCGATAGCCTCACCGGATGCCACTCAGCAGCGGACCCGTCGGCCCGTTCCCCGCCGGTGCCGATCCCGAAGAGTACGACCGGTTACGGCGGCGTGTCCTCTGGACGATGCCGTCCGGTCTCTACATCGTCGGCAGCCGCGCCGGCGACCGACGCAACGGCATGACGTGCAACTGGGTCACGCAACTGGGATTCGATCCCAAGCTCCTCGGCCTCAGCGTCGAGAAGGACGCCGTCACGCACGACCTGATCTCCGAGGGCGGCGTGTTCGCGCTGAGCATCGTCGACCGCGAGGACCGGGCCATCGTCCGCAAGTTCACGAAGCCGGTCGAGGTCGACCTCGAGGCACGCACGCTGAACGGGTTCCCGTTCCACGACGGTGTCTCGGGCGCGCCGATCCTCGACCAGGCCGTCGCCTACGCGGATTGCGAGCTGCACGCGACGACCGACGTCGGCTCGCACAGCCTGTTCATCGGCGAGATCGTCGACGCCGGGTTCCAGAAGGACGAGGAGACGCCGGTCCTGCGGATGGAGGACACCCGGATGAGCTACGGCGGCTGACTCGACGAGCCAACCGGGACGGAAACCCAACCGCCCGGGTACGCTGCGTGCGCAGCGGGGAGGGTGCAGGCGTGACTGACGTGAGCGATCCGGCAACGGAATCCGGCGTCAACACGCGCTCGCGCCTGCTCCGCAACTGGCGTCACGTGATGCGGACGAGCAACCCACCGGCCGGACGCGTGGATCCCGTGTCGCGCTGGCTCGTGATCTCGCGCGCGTCGGTGCTGCCCATGACGCTCACCGCGGCGGCCATCGCGGGACTGCTCGCGGTGTTCCACGACCAGAACGTGCGGTGGGGCTTGTTCGCGCTGGCGGCGTTCGGGTTGGTGCTCGCCCACGTCGCCAACAATCTGATGAACGATCTCTTCGACCTCGAAGTCGGGGCGGACTCCGACAGCTACCCGCGGGCGCTCTACGCGCCCCATCCGGTGCTGTCGGGGACGATCAGCCGCCGGGGGCTGCTGACCGCCGCGATCGCCGTCAACGCGGCCGACCTCGTGATCCTCGTCGTGCTGTTCGTGTTCCGCGGTTGGCCGATGATCGCGTTCGCGCTGAGCGGGTTCGCGCTGTCGGTTGCCTACACGGCACCGCCACTCCGGCTCAAGAAGCACGGCCTGGGCGAGCCCACCGTGCTCGTGGTGTGGGGTCCGCTGATGGTCGGCGGCACCTACTACGCCGCGACCGGCCACTACCCGTTCGTGATCTTCGTTGCGTCACTGGCGTACGCGCTGCTGTGCGCCACCGTGCTGATGGGCAAGCACATCGACAAGATCCCGTGGGACGCGCCGGACGGGACGCACACGCTCCCCGTGCTGCTCGGGGAGAGCAAGGCGCGTGCGCTCACGCAGGGGATGATGATCTCGTTCTACGTCCTCGTCATCCTCTTAGTGGGCACGGGAACGCTCCCGATCGCGGCGCTGATCGTCCTGCTCGCGCTGCCGAAGCTCGCGAAAGTGTGGGGTCCGTTCTCGCAGCCGAAACCGGCCGAGCCGCCGGAGGGCTTCCCGATCTGGCCGTTGTGGTTCGCGGCGCTGGCTTTCGTCCATACCCGGCGCGCCGGCGGGCTCCTGGTGCTCGGCCTGATCGCGGGTGTCATCCTCGGCTGGTGAGCACGGCGAACGACAACTGAACCTCGGGGGGCGCAATGCTCGAGAGCTCGATGCAGGACTTCCCGCTGACCATCGGGATGATCTTCCGGCACGGTCGGACGGTGTACGGCGACAGCGAGGTCGTGACGTTCCAAGGAGACGGCTGTCGGCGGGCCGCGTTCGCCGAGGTTGCCGACCGCGCCGGGCAGCTCGCCGGCGCGCTCCGACGCCTCGGCATCGAAGCCGGCGACCGCGTCGGCACCTTCCAGTGGAACAACCAGGAGCATCTCGAGGGCTACCTCGCCATCCCGAACATGGGTGCGGTGCTCCACACGCTGAACATCCGCCTCTTCCCGGAGTTGCTCAGCTATGTCGTGAACCACGCCGAAGACCGTGTCGTCATCGTCGACGACAGCCTGATCCCGCTCCTTGCGAGGGTCGCGTCCGACCTCAAGACGGTCGAGCACTACATCGTCGTCGGCGCGGGGGACGCGTCGGCGCTGGTCGACGCCGCTGCCGGCGCCGACGTGCTGCGGCACGACGAGCTGCTCGCGGCCGAGTCCACCGACTTCCCATGGCCCGACGTCGACGAACGTGCCGCGGCGGCGATGTGTTACACGAGCGGCACCACCGGTAACCCGAAGGGTGTCGTGTACTCGCACCGGTCGACGGTGCTGCATTCGATGAGCGTCAATGCCGGCATCGCCATCGGGCTCACCGAGCACGATCGCGTGCTGCCGATCGTGCCGATGTTCCATGCCAACGCGTGGGGCCTGCCGTACGCGGCGTGGTACGCGGGCGCGGGCTTCGTGATGCCAGACCGGTTCCTCCAAGCCGAACCGCTCGCACGGCTCATCGAATCGGAGCGGCCGACGGTTGCGGGCGCGGTGCCGACCATCTGGTCCGACCTGCACCGCTACTCGCAGGATCACCCGGTCGACATGAGCTCGTTCCGGCTCGTCGTGTGCGGCGGGTCGGCCGTACCCCGCAGCCTGATGGAGCGGTTCGAGAGTGACCACGGCGTCCGGATCATCCAGGGCTGGGGGATGACCGAGACCAGCCCGCTGGCCGCCCTGGCGTATCCGCCTCGAGGTGTCGAGCTCGGGACAACGGAAGAGATGGACTGGCGCGCGAACGCCGGCCGGGTGCTGAGCGGCGTCGAGCTTCGCATCGTCGACGACGCCGGCAACCCGTTGCCGTGGGACGGCGAGGCCGTCGGCGAGATCGAGGTCCGCGGTCCGTGGGTCACGGCCAGCTATTACCTCGATCCCGCGCCCGAGAAGTTCGACGACGGCTGGCTGCGCACCGGCGACGTCGGCAGTGTCGAGCCCAACGGTTTCATCCGGATCACCGACCGCGCCAAGGACGTCATCAAGTCGGGGGGCGAGTGGATCTCGACCGTCGAGCTCGAGAACCACCTCATGGCACACCCGGACGTCATCGAGGCCGCGGTCATCGGCGTGCCCGACGCGAGATGGGACGAGCGGCCGTTGGCGTGCGTCGTGTGCACGGAGGGCTCCGGCGCCACCGCCGCCGATCTGCAGGCGTTCCTCGCCGACAAGGTCGCCAAGTGGCAGGTGCCCGAGCGGTGGGCGTTCATCGACGAGGTGCCGAAGACGAGCGTCGGCAAGTTCGACAAGAAGGTCCTGCGCGCCCGTCACACGGATCACGAGCTCACCGTCGAGGAACTTGGCTAGACCGACGATGCGTATCTCAGCTGCGCTCTGCGCAGTTCAGATACGCATCATGCACGCACCATGATCCTGGCGGCCGAGGACCTCGGCGACCTCATCGATCTCGCCGTCCTGCTCTCGTTGCCGGGCGTGCTCGTCCTCGCATGGCTCGTCGGGCGGCTGCTCGGCGTACGGCGGTCGTGGACGGCGACGCTCCTCTCCGGCGTGCTCGGCTGGGTCGGCGGCGTCGCGCTTTCGCTTGCGATCGCGAGCCAGCGCGAGCCGGTGTCGCAGGGGTTCACCCGCAACGTCTGGTTGTTCTCGACGCTCGGCGTGATGTCGGCATCGGTGTGGATCGAGCTGCTGGCCAAGCCGGGCACGCTCGCGCGCGCCCAGACCGGGCTGACGTCGATCCCGCACCCGATCAAGGCCGTGAAGCGCCGAGGCCGGCGCGTCAGCCGCTACGCGCAGATCACGCGCATTGCGATCCGCAACGGGCTCGGCCCGTCCCTCGGGCTCGGGCGTCACTCCGAGGACGGTGAGGCAAGGCAGGTGCCGTTCGCGCGGCGGCTCCGCCATTCCCTCGAGGAGTGCGGCGGGATGTTCGTGAAGATGGGCCAAGTCGCGTCGACCCGCTCGGATCTCGTGTCGCCACCGGTGGCGGTGGAGCTGTCGCATCTCCAGGACCACGTCGCCCCGGCGCCGCCCGACGGCGTGCGAGAGCTGCTCGAGGACGAGCTGGGTGCTCCCGTCGACGACGTCTTCGCCGAGTTCGACTGGAAGCCGCTGGCGGCGGCCTCGATCGGGCAGGCCCACCGGGCGCGCCTGCACGGCGGCCAGCAAGTGGTCGTGAAGGTCCAGCGCCCGGGTGTCGCCAACTCGGTGAACCGCGACCTGGACGTCCTCAACGAGCTCGCCACCATGGTCGAGCAACGCACGACGTGGGGCGCCGACTATCACGTGTCCGACCTCGCCGACGAGTTCGCCGAACGCCTGCGGGAGGAGCTCGACTTCGAGATCGAAGCGCGCAACGCGTCCGACATCGCCGCCAACCTCGACGACGGCAGCGACGTGCGGATCCCCGCCGTGTTCCACGACCTCACGACCCCCCGGGTGCTCGTGATGGAGTGGCTGGACGGCGTCAGCGTGCGCGACACGGACGAGATCGACGACCTCGGCGTCGACCGGCGCCAGCTGGCGGAGGACTTGCTGCGCTGCATGCTCCAGCAGATGCTCGTGGACGCGCAGTACCACGCCGATCCGCACCCCGGGAACGTGATGGTGCTGCGCGACGGACGGCTCGCCCTCATCGACTTCGGCGCCGCCAGCCGCATCGATCCCCTCCAGCAAACGGCGATCCGCGATGTCATGATCGGCGTGTCGCAGCGCGACCCCGATCTGCTCCGCCAAGCCGTGCTGCAAGTCGCAACGCTCCGGCGTGACGTCGACGACGAGGAGCTCGAGCGGGCACTGGCCCGCTTCATGACGCGTCACCTCGCGCCGGGGATGGTGCCGAGCGCAGCGATGTTCAACGACCTGCTCCAGCTGTTCTTCACGTTCGGGATCAACCTGCCGCCCGAGCTGAGCACGTTCTTCCGGGCGCTCATCACCCTGGAAGGGACGCTCACGACGCTGTCGCCCGGGTTTCCGGTCATCGACCGGGCCGAGGCCATCGCGGCCGAGTGGATGCGGGCACGGCTGGCGCCGTCGACGCTCGAGGAGCTCGCCCGCGAAGAGCTCATCCGCATGGGACCACTGCTGCGCCGTCTGCCGCGGCGTCTCGACCGGATGGCCAACCAGATCGAGCGGGGCAACTTCCGCGCCCGCGTCAGCCTGTTCTCCGACCCGCACGACGAGCACGTCGTCACCAAGCTGGTGAACCGGACCGTGCTCGCGCTCACCGGCGGCGTCGTCGGTCTCATCGGGGCGATCCTCGTCGGCGTCAGCGGTGGACCGCCGTTCGCCGGCGACACCTCGCTGTACGAGTTCTTCGGCTACTTCAGCCTGTTCTGTAGCGTCGTGCTCATCATGCGGGTCATCGTCTCCGTCTTGCACGACGGCGTGAACTGAACGCGCGGCTGATGGACGACGTCGAAGATCCGTATTACCGCCACGACCTCGCGCTGGTGCACCACCGTGGGTACGGCTTCCACGCCGACGCCTGCGCACCCGGGATGGCGGCACTGCTCGCACGCGTGCGTGAGCGTGACGGCCTGGTCGTCGAGCTCGGGTGTGGGAGCGGATTGCTCACCCGGCACCTCCTCGACGCCGGCCATCGGGTCCTCGCGACCGACGCGTCGCCGGCGATGCTCGAGCTCGCCCGCGAACAGGCGCCAGACGCGGAGGACGTCCGCCAGGTCACGCTTCCCGACGACCCGATCCCGCCCGCCGACGCGATCGTCGGCGTGGGCCACGCCCTGAGCTACCTGCCCGACGAAGCGGCCGTCGACCGGGCGCTCATTGCTATCGCGGAGGCGTTGCGGCCCGGTGGCGTGCTCGCGGTCGACGTGTGCGATCTCGCATGGGGTGAAGCGCGACGAGACTGGTCCAGCCAGGGCCGCGTCGGTGACGACTGGGCGATCATCACCCAGTTCTCGGTTCCGGCGGCGAACCGCTTCGTCCGGGAGATGACGACCTTCGTCCGCAACGACGACGGGTCCTGGCGCCGGGACGACGAGCGACACGACAACGTCCTGATCGACACCACCCGCGTTCCCGCGTTCCTGGCGACGCACGGCGTCGAAGCGCGCGTTGCCGCCTCGTTCGGCGCCGAGGAGCTCCCGACCGGGCTGTGCGCACTCATCGGCCACCGCCCCGCGTAGGCCGATGCGAATCTTCCTCGACGGTGAGATGTCGAGCACGTGCCGCCCGACTGCGCGACTCCCGATAGATTCCCGCCCGTGGACTGGCGACTCGAGCTCGTGCAGGTGCCCGTCTCGGACGTGGATCGCGCGAAGGCCTTCTACACCGACAAGGCCGGCTTCAACGCCGACCACGACCACCAGGTGAGCGATGAGCTGCGCTTCGTGCAGCTCACCCCGCCCGGGTCCCCGACCTCGATCGCGCTCGGCACCGGCCTCAGCGACATGCCGCCGGGCTCGGTGCAAGGCCTCCAGATGGTGGTACCCGACATCGACGCCGCACGCGCCGAGCTCGTCGAGCGAGGCGTCGACGTCAGCGAGGTCCAGCACTTCCCGTGGGGTTCTTTCGTCTTCTTCAGCGACCCCGACGGCAACGGCTGGGCCGTCCAGTCGATCCCACGCCCGTAGCAGCTCGGGCGCGCACAGGCCGGGTGGCACGTGACCGCGGTGGACGGCGCACCGGACTGATGCGCCCGGGCCGGCACCGCTGATCCGTCCGAGCCCCTGCTCGCTTCGCTCGCTGCGCTCGCTCAGCTCGGGTCTTCGACCCGGGTCTCGGCCGGGCGGGCCGGACTGCCCGGGACGCATCGCCCGGCGGCCGCCCCCCGCTCCATTCGCGCGTCGGCCGGCCTACGTCTGCAGCGGGAGGATCTCGCGCGCGGCGTCGTCGAGCTCGGCGGCCCATGACCCCGGATCGTGCGCGGGCACCAGCACGAGCTTCGAGAAGCCGTGCTCGAGGAACTGCTCGAGGCGCGCCCGCAGCGCGGGCAGCCCGACCGGGACGAGGTCGCCGGGCTCGACGTCGGGCCGGCGGGCCTTGATCCCCGACGCGAGCAGCTCGGGGATCGCGTCGCGTGCGTAGATCACGAGGGCGCCGTAGTGCTCGTCCTCGATCTCGCGGCCGGAGTCGGCCGCCGCCTCCTCGACGACGACGCGACCCGCCGCTACCTCCGCGGGGGTCGAGAAGCTCGGGAGCCAGCCGTCGCCGAGCCGTCCCACCCGCCGCAGCTCGCTCTTGGCGCGGCCGCCGAGCCACACGTCGGGCGGCTGCTGCACCGGTTTCGGCCGGACCGAGATCGCCCGGTAGGAGAAGCGGGGTCCGTCGTGGTCGACGGCGTCTTCGGTCCACAGCCGCCGCACGAGTGGGAGCGCCTCGTCGAACCATGCGGCGCGTTCGTCACGCGTCACGCCGAACGCCTGCTGTTCCGCCGGGTTGGCGACGCCGAGGCCGAACGCGGGAAGAGTGCGCCCACCCGAGAGCCGGTCGAGGCTCGCCCACTCCTTGGCGACGTCGGCCGGGTTTCGTCCCGGGAGCACCTGCACGCTCGTGCCGAGCTTGAGCTTCCGGGTCCGGCCGGCCGCGAACGCGAGGCCGACCATCGGGTCGGGAGCATCGCCGGTGAGCCGCTCCGAGAGCCACAGCGAGTCGAAGCCGCGCTCCTCGAGCCCGTCGACGAGCTCGCCGAAGCTCGTGTCGTCGCGGAGGCCCTGCACGCCGAGCCCGTAGCCGATGCGGACTTTCACGGCTGGTACGGCCGGAGCTCGCGGCGGGCGATCTGCTGCTTGTGCACCTCGTCGGGCCCGTCGACCAGGTGCAGCGTCCGCGCGTGCGTGTACATCGACGCCAGCGGCCAGTCGTCCGACACGCCTGCGCCACCGAAGAGTTGAATCGCCCGGTCGATCACCGTCGTCGCGAGGCGTGCCGCCACCACCTTGATCGCGGCGATCTCGAACCGGGCACCCTTGTTCCCGGCCGTGTCCATCAGCCAGGCGGCTTTGAGCACGAGGAGGCGGGCCTGCTCGATCTCAATGCGGGATTCGGCGATGCGGTCCTGCACGACCCCTTGCTCCGCGAGGGATTTCCCGAACGGCCTGCGCAACCATGCCCGCTCGCACATCAGCTCGAGCGCCTTCTCGGCGAGGCCGATCGCCCGCATGCAGTGATGTATGCGGCCCGGGCCCAGCCGCGCCTGCGCGATGGCGAACCCGCCGCCTTCCTCCCCCAACAGGTTCGACGCCGGGAGCCGCACGTTCTCGTACAGCGTCTCGCAATGGCCGCCGCCGGCGTCATGCCCGAAGACGGGGAGCGTGCGCACGACCCGCACACCGGGCGCGTCCATCGGCACCAGGATCATCGACTGACGGTGGTACGGGTCCGCATCGGGGTTCGAGACGCCCAAGAGGACGGCGACCTTGCAACGTGCCGACGCTGCGCCGCTCGTCCACCACTTGTGCGCGTTGACCACGTAGTCGTCACCATCGCGTTCGATACGGCTCTGGAGGTTGGTGGCGTCGGAGCTCGCCACCCAGGGCTCGGTCATCGCGAAACAGGACCGGATCTCGCCGTGCAGCAGCGGCAGCAGCCACTCCTCTTGCTGCTCCGCGGTGCCGAACTCGGCGAGGATCTCCATGTTGCCGGTATCGGGCGCGGCACAGTTCGTCGCCTCCGCCGCGAGCAGGTTGCGTCCCATCAGCTCGCAGAGCGGCGCGTAGTCGAGGTTCGAGAGGCCCGCGCCCCAGTTCGGATTGGGGAGGAACAGGTTCCACAGGCCGCGCTGGCGCGCCTCGGCCTTCAGGTCCTCCATGACGGGCGGGTGGAAGTGGGGGTCGCCTGATTCCTCCACCTGCTGCCGGTACACGGGCTCGGCCGGGACGACGTGCGTCTCGATGAAGTCGCGCAGCTGCTTCTGGAGCTCGAGCGAACGGGCGCTGAACTCGAAGTCCATCTCGCGGCACGCTACCCCTACATCCGGACGGCGGGCGGCGTAGAACTACTGGCGTGAGACCGCTGTTCGAGGTGCCGCTCCTCGCGGTCACCTGGATCATCGGGTGGCTGCTGCTCTGGCGCGTACCCCGGCTCCCGCTCGCCTCGAGCGCCGCCTGCGGCCGCAGGGTGTCAGTGGTGGTGCCCGCACGGAACGAGGCCGGCCGTCTCCCCGGCTTGCTCGCCGCGCTCGCCGCCCAGACGCGCCCCGCCGACGAGCTGCTGGTGGTCGACGACGATTCCGAGGACGACACCAGTGCCGTCGCCGGCGCGGCCGGCGCCGACGTCATCACCGCCCCGGCTCTGCCCGACGGCTGGACCGGGAAGACGTGGGCGTGCTGGACGGGCGCGCAGCGCGCGACGGGAGACGTGCTCGTGTTCCTCGACGCCGATACCGAACCCGAGCCCGACCTGCTCGCCCGCCTACTCGACGCGCTCGATCACCGGCCGGGGATGCTGTCGGTGATGCCGTACCACCGCATGCAGCGACAGTACGAGCGCCTCTCGGCCTTTTTCAGCGTGATCTCGCTCATGGGCGTCGGCGCGGCCTCGGCGCGCCCCTCGGCGCGCGTCACGGGAGCATACGGACCGTGCCTGGCCTGTGACCGCCGTGACTACGACACGGCCGGCGGTCACGAGTCGATACGCGGCGCCGTCGTCGACGACGTGGCGCTCGCGCAGCAGTTCCGCCGTGCCGGGCTGCCCGTGCGCGTCGCTGGGGGGCGCGGCGCGATCAGCTTCCGTCTCTACGGCGGCGGCCTGCATGACCTCGTCGAGGGTTGGAGCAAGAACTTCGCGTCCGGCGCCCGGTCCACGCCGGTCCTGCGCTTCCTGCTCGTGTTCGCGTGGGTGGTGGGCGTGGGCACCGCGGCGCAGGCGCCGGTTCGCGAAGCGATCGCCGCGATAGCCGGGTGGTCGGGTCCGGGAGTCGTGGTGTGGATCGGGTTCATCGCGTTCGCGGTGCAACTGGCTGTGCAACTCCGTCCGCTCGGCAACTACTCGTGGGCGGCCGGGCTGTTCCCCATACCGCTGGCGGCGTGGTTCGTCATCTTCTTCCGGTCGATCGTGCTCACGGCGCGCGGACAGGTCCGGTGGAAGGGGAGAGCCGTCCCGGTACGACCGGAGCGGGCGAGGCGGTGAGCACCCTGGCGACGCGGCGGAATCTCGTCATCGTGTTGCTCGACGCCGGCGTGTGGGCGTCCTGGAGCTTGCTCTGCGGCTACGTCGCGCATCGCATCCCGTCGTCTCGCCTGGCGCTCGACCGCGGGTTGCTGCGCATCCGAGGGTTCGAGGCCGGCGGCCGGTTCTACGAGCGATGGCTCCGGATCAAGCGGTGGAAGGACCTTCTCCCAGAAGCAGGCGCGCTCTTCCGCGGCGGATTCTCGAAGCGACGCGTGAGGTCCACCAATCCGGTCTATCTCGAGCGCTTCGCCGTCGAGACCCGGCGGGCCGAGCTCACGCACTGGTCGATCCTGGCCGCCAGCCCCTTGTTCTTCCTGTGGAGCCCGTGGTGGCTGGGGCTGGCAATGGCTGGATACGGGGTCATCGCCAACGTCCCGTGCCTGGCCATCCAGCGCTACAACCGGGCTCGTCTGTTGCGTATGATCCGCCGGCCCTTCGCAGCACGGTCGGCTTGATCGTCGTCTGCCCGTTTGTTCCTCGATTACGTTTTCCGCAAATGGTTCACCTGACCGGTACTTACTCCGATGTCGACCATTCGGCCGACCCCGTGGGGGCGGCCGAATGGATGGACACGATGTGCGACTGGCCGTTCATTCGCGCCTACAAGGAGCGGACCGTCGACCTGCTGCACGTCAAGCCCGGCGCGCGCCTCCTCGACGTCGGCTGCGGAACCGGCCATGACACCCGCGCCCTGGCGGTGACGGCGGGTCCCGACGGCATCGCGATCGGCGTCGACGCGTCGGCGGTCATGCTCAAGACGGCCCACACTCGCGGCGGCTCCTACCTGCAAGCCGACGCGCGGGCGCTGCCCTACGACGACGGTGCGTTCGAGGGCACCCGCATCGACCGTGTGCTCCAGCACGTCCCCGGGCCCGAGGACGCTGTCGACGAGATCACCCGCGTCACACGCGCGGGCGGACGCGTCGTCGCCATCGATCCCGATCAGGAGACGCTCATCGCCGACGTCTCCGATCCCGCGCTGCTCCGCAAAGTGAAGGACTTCCGGCGGGACCGCAACCTGTGCAACGGCACCATCGGGCGGCAGCTCCCGCGCCTGTTCCGGCGGGCGGGACTCGCCGATGTGGAATGCGAGGCGGCGACGCTCGTCCTCACGGATCCGCGTGATGCGTTCGGTTTCATGACGTGGCCACGGCTGATGCACGCCGAAGGGCTGCTCACCGACGACGAGGTCGCCCAATGGGACGCCGACATCGACGCCTCCGTCGCCGGCGGGGAGTTCATGTACGCCGTCACCTTCTTCATCACCAGCGGCTCGAAGCTCTGACGCGCGTCGTCGCGCCCGAAGCACCGCCTGACGCTTGACTCTCCCCCGGGGGGAGATCGGAGGATGGCCCCGTGGCCGGGGACGCGCTGCTGCGCATCGGTGATTTCTCGAGGGCGTCGTCGCTGTCGGTGAAGTCCCTGCGCGCCTATCACGAAACCGGCCTGTTGGTGCCGGCCGACGTCGATCCTCGGACCGGATACCGGTCGTACTCGGTCGCCCAGCTGACCGATGCCGCCATCATCCGCCGGCTGCGCCTCCTCGACGTGCCCCTCGAAGCGATCAGGGAAGTGCTCGACGCCCGCGACCCGGCGGTCACGAGGAAGATCCTCGACGAGCACGGCAGCGTCCTCGAGGCGCGGCTCGCCGGGATGCAGCGGGCCATCGACGAGCTCAACGTGGCGCTCGAGGCACCGACGCTGCACACGCCCGTGCACCGCCGCCACGAACGGGCGCTCACCGTGCTCACGTTCTCGGGGACCGTCAGCGAGGCAAGCTGGCTCGCATTCCTCGACCGGGCGTTCGCCGCCCTGTCCGAGGCCGCCGCCACCGACGGTGCCGTGGTCGTCGGTTCCTTCGGCGGGTGCTACCCGACGCTCCTCGACGACGACGCGCAGGAGGTGGTGGCGTTCCTGCCAGTCGCGTCGGCACCGCTGCTCTCAGCTTCGTCGCGCGCCGTCGGGGTGCAGGTAGGCGAGCTGCCGGCCACCGAGGTCGCCGTCATCGCCCATCACGGCGCCTACGACGACATGGACGACACGTACCGGAACCTCGGGGCGTGGGTCGCCGAGCACGCCGAGCCGGCCGACCTACCGGTCCGGGAGCTGTACCTCGTCGCCGCGTCGCACACCGACGATCCCGACGAGCTGCGCACCGAGCTCTGCTGGCCCATCCGCAGCTCCGACGTTTGACGCGCAACCCGAATATCAGGAGAATCCCGTGGCTTCGATCACCAAGCAGGTTGTCATCGACGCATCGCCCGGCGACGTCTGGGACGCGCTGCGCGACTTCGGTGCCGTCCACCAACGGCTCGCACCCGGGTTCGTCGTCGACTGCCGGCTCGAGGGCAACGCGAGGGTCGTCACCTTCTTCAACGGCGCGGTGGCACGCGAGCTGCTGGTCGACATCGACGACGACGCCCGTCGCCTCGTCTACTCCATCGTCGAGAGTCCCTTGGGAAGTACCCACGACAACTCGTCCGCCCAGGTCCTCCCGGACGCGGACGGTCGCAGCCGGTTCGTCTGGATCAAGGACGTCCTCCCGGACGAGCTCGCTCCTCGGATCGACGAGCTCATGGCGCACGGCATCGGCGTCGTCAAGCAGACGCTGGAGGCCCCGACGTGGTCCCGCGCCTAATTGCGCGGGACCACGTCCGGGCGGTCTTCCACCGGAACCGGCACGGGCACGAGCGCGGGGGCTCCCGCCGGAGCGACCGTCCCGCCGAGCGACTCGTCCGACACCGACCGAGTGCGACGCTCGAATGCGACCGTTGCGATGAGCGCGCCGAGCGCGGCCGCGATGCAGATGACGAGGAACGCGGCGTGGAATCCGTCGAAGCCGGCTTGCGAGACGAGCACGGTCGACACCGCCGCGACACCGGCGGCACCTCCGATCTCGCGCATGGTCTCGACCAGGCCGGCCGCCAATCCCGTCGCCGCATCGGAGACGCCTGACAGCGCTCCGATCTGCACGGAGGGAGCGCAGAGCCCGATTGCCACCCCGGCGAGCAGCAGCGCCGGCAGCAGATCCGTGACGTAGTTGGCGTCCGCCGGTACCCGCGTCAACCAGAGGACTCCGATCGCGAGCAGGGAGAGCCCGGTGACGAGGAGACGGCGCACGCCGAAGCGACCAACGAGCCGGGCACCGGTGAAGGCGGACGCAAGGAAGGCGGTCACCGAGGTCGCCAGCCACGACACGCCCGTCTTCGTCGCCGAGTATCCGAGTCCCTGCTGCATCAACAGCGAGCCCAGGAAGATGAACGAGAAGAAGGCGCTGAAGGTGAAGAACGCCGAGAGGTTGGCCGCGACGAGCGTGCGATTCCGGAGCGCGGTAGCGGGAACGAGCGGATGGCGGGACCGCCCCTCGATCCGCACGAAGGCGGCGAGCAACAGCGCCGCCGCCCCGAACAGCAACAGCGTCGAAGCAGAGGCCCAGCCGTAGTCGGCGCCCCGGTTGAGGGCGTACACGAGCAGCAGCAGCCCACCGGTCACGGTGCTTGCGCCGGCGACGTCGAACTGTCTGCCGCCCCGTTCCGCGCGGTCGGCGACGAGGAACACGGTGGCGAGCGCGATGAGCACGATGCCCACGGGCACGTTGATGAAGAACACCCACCGCCAGCCCGGGCCGTCGGTCAGCAGCCCGCTGGCGATCACGCCGATCGACGCCGAGGTGCCGCCCACGGCGCCGAAGATCCCGAGGGCGCGGTTGCGCTCCTGACCCTCGGAGAAGGTGACGGCGAGGATCGAGAGTGCGGCCGGCGCCACCAGGGCGGCGCCGAAGCCCTGGAGCCCTCGGGTGACGATCAGGAGCCCGATCGACTGGGAGATGCCGGCGAGGAACGACGCGCCCGTGAAGATGGTCAGTCCGGTGAGGAGGATCCGTCGCCTGCCGAGCAGGTCGGCTAGGCGCCCGCCGAACAAGAGGAATCCTCCGAGCATCAGGCCGTACGCGATGACGACCCACTGCAGCGTGCTCTGGCTGACGCCCAGGTCGCGCTGGATCGACGGCAACGCCACGTTCACGATGGCGACGTCGAGGATCACCATGAACTGGGCCGCGCACGTCAGCGCCAGGATCAGGTTCCTGGCGCCGGTACGGGTGGTGGTGGCCATCTCGCTCTCCTCACTCCGGGGTTTGCCAAGACGACGAACGGGAGACCGCCGAATCGACACGCTCGTTGCTTCAAACCAGCTGCCTTGCTTTTAGCAAGTAACCTTGCGAAAGTCAAGGGAGCCGGGCATACTCGTGGTGTGACACGTGGCTACGGGCAGTACTGCGGTGTGGCCCGCGCGCTCGACGTGGTGGGCGGGCGGTGGGCTCTCCTCGTCGTGCGTGATCTCCTCACGGGGCCGAAGCGCTTCGGGGAGCTGCAGGAGGGCCTGCCCGGGATTCCCACGAACGTGTTGACGTCCCGGCTCCGCGAGCTCGAGGAGGCCGGGATCGTGCAGCGGCAGGTGCAAGATCGCCCGGGTGGCGGCGTCGTCTATGCGCTCACCGAGTACGGCCTCGAGCTGGAGGGGGTCGTGCTGCAACTCGGGTTCTGGGGCGCCAAGGGGCTGCGCGGGCCCGAGAAGGGCGACTTCATCAGCATGGACTCGCTGGCGCTCGCGTTGCGCGGTGCCTTCCATCCGGAGAAGGCGCGCGGACCGCAGCGCGTGTACGAGTTGAGGATCGGCGGCAAGTCCCTTCGCATCGCAGTCAAGGGCGGAAAGGCGTCGATCCCGGCGTCATCGTCGCAGGAGCCGGACGTCGTGATCGAGGCCGCACTTGGCGTCATGAGCGAGCTGCTCACCGGGTCGATGGACGTCGACGCCGCGATCAGCTCGGGCCGCATGTGCCTGGAAGGCGATCACGCCGACGCCGAGCGCCTGTTCGAGATGTTCCGTTTCCCGTCCACCGACGACACGCGCGTCTAGACCCGTCAGCCGGTGGCGTCGATCCAGTCGGCGATGGCGAGGACAGCCTCGTCGCGGCCGGTGGGCAGACCGTAATGGTCGGAGTCGATCTCGACGCGGTCGACGCGGGGCGCCGCGAGCGATGTTGCGATCAGGTCGGTGTCGGACGGGAAGATGCCGTGGTCGCCCGAGTAGCTCACGACGAGCGCGGGAAGCGTCATCCCGGGACCGGTACGTTCGATCGACGCCCGCGACGACAAGCCCGACCACGTCGACAGCCACGCCTCCGGCGACACGATCCGGCCGAACCCCACGGCGCCGTAGTTGATCCAGTCGGGGCGCACACCCCACAGCGAGCCGACGGTGCGCCGTGACGGGTCCAGCGAGAGGTCCACGAAGCGCGGGTCGGCGTCGGTGCGGTACACGGTGAGGAAGTCGGTGGCGATCGAGCGCCGGCGATCGCCGACCGATCCGGACTGGTCCCACCGCGCGCGTGCCTCGCGCCGCCGCGCCACTCGTTCCCGCGCCAGCGCGTCGAGGCGCTCGACGCGGGCTCGCTGCGCATCGCGGTAGCGCTTCACGAACTCGGGTTCGTACCGCGTGTCGCCAGGTGGTTCGACGAACCCGTTGGCGGGGTCGTACAGGTCGAGTGCGGGGTCGCACGACACCGGGTCGTTCTCGTCGGTCACGGAGGCGTCGATGGCACGCAGCAGGTAGAAGCCCTCGCCGACGTGCGCGGCGAGGTACACCATGGCGTCGGCGGGCGGCAGGTCGAAGCGGTCGAGGTCGAACGGATCGCCCGCCGCGGTGTCCTTCAGGCGTGCCCCGGTGGCGCTCGACTGCTGCACGTAGAACGTGAGCAGCGAGCCGCCGCCCGAGTTTCCGCACATCACGACGCGGTCGTAGCGCTTTCGCAGTGCGGCCACGCCCGCGGCCACGTCGAGGAGGACGACCTCGTGGAGCAGGGTCGAGTCGTTGTTCAGCCAACGCGTGTTGAGGCACAGCACCGCGTACCCGGCATCGACCAACCCGGGGACGGCGTAGTGGTGCGAGAAGTTCGCCCGCGGGTGGACGAGCAGCACGGCGGTGGTCTCGCCGCCGCGTGCGTACAGCCATCCGCCGGCGACCGCCCGGTCGGCCGTCTCGAGCACGAGCGGCTCACAGACCGTCCCGGTAGGTGGCGGGCGGCTCCACTCCGCGACCGCGTACGGGTTGTCGTAGCGGCCGACGCGCGTGGTCCGGGCCATGCGCGAACGTCTAGGTGGTGGCGACGGTCTTCTGAGCCTGGTGGAACGTCGGTGCCGGCGCTTCCTTGAGCGGCGGATTCGCCTCGGTCAACATCCGCTGCGCGTCCTCGCGGTCGGCGTCCGTGAAGGGCTTCGTGGTCGCACAGAACTCCACCAGCGTCCCGTTGGGGTCGACCGCGTAGATCGACGTGCACCATCCGTGATCGATCTCGGCGACGTCGTGCCCGGCGTCGAGCCACCGGCGCTTGTGCGCCTCGATCCCGGCGAGATCGCCGGCATCGAACGCGAGATGGTTGGTCCAGATCGGGAGACCCAGCCCGGCGGAGAGCGAAGGCTCGAACTCGGTGGGGACGTTCTCGTCGTCGTGGATGTCCCAGAACGCGATCAGGCCTTGGCCGTGCGTGTCGTAGAACAGGTGCCGGGCCCAGCCGCCACCATCGGTCGCGGCCGCCTCGACCTTCACCAGGTCGAAGCCCATGGCCTCCGTGTAGAAAGCGTGGGTCGCGGCGACGTTCCGAGTTGCGACCGCGACATGGTGAAAGCCCATCGTGCCCTCCCGACTCCGAGGGCCACCAGCATCGCGCGGGAGGCAGCGTGGACGAGCGCAACGTTCATCCCGACCCAATCGTGCAGTTTCGGGACTGGATCGACGAGGCAATGGCCGAGGGCGTCCGCGAGCCCGACGCGATGACGATCGCAACCGCCGGCCGCGACGGCATGCCATCGGCCCGAACCGTGTCGCTGCGAGGCTTCGACGAGCGCGGCTTCGCGTTCTACACGAACTACCGCAGCCCGAAGGCCCGCGACCTCGACGACAACCCGCGGGCTGCGGTCGTGTTCCACTGGCGGGAAGTCGAACGGCAGGTGCGGGCAACGGGGACAGTCGCGCGGCTCTCGCGCGAGGAGTCACTGGCGTACTGGCGCAACCGTCCGCTCGGGAGTCGCCTCAGCGCGCTGGTCTCGCCCCAGAGCGAGGTCGTCGCCGACCGGGCCGAGCTCGAAGCGGCATACGAAGCGGCCGCCGCCCGCTATGGCGACGACCCGCCGCTGCCGGACTCGTGGGGCGGCTACGTGGTCACGCCCGACGAGGTCGAGCTGTGGGAGGGGCGGCCGAACCGGCTGCACGATCGCGTGCGGTATCGCCGCCTGGACGACGGGTGGGTGCGGGAGCGGTTGGCGCCGTGAGCGTGGGCCACTTGGCGGGGCATGGGTCAACAGAGGGCAGACGCCGCCACCGCCGGGCCTTCGGCGTTCGACGAGTTCCCGGCCTCGTCGGACGCCTCGACCCGCCACGTGATGGTGCCGTCGGCCGTGTAGGGGCCGATGGGTGCTTCGAACGCCCCACCGGAGGCCGTCATCCTCTTGCGTGTCTCGGCGCCCGACGGGGTGTCGACGAACACGAGCTCCACCGACGCCAGGTGGTCCCCGGGATCGACCACGCTGGCCAGGGCCGATGTCGTGGTCTGTCGAGGGCCGATGCATCCGAAGACGGTCGCGAGGTTGTACACGATCGGCCCGCGAGTGTCGGGCCCTGGTGCAACGGTGGTGACGGGTGGAGCGGTCGTCGGCGGCGTAGTGGTGGCGGCGGGCGGCTTCTTCTCCCGGGGGGCGGCAGCCTTCGTTTCGGAGGCGAAGGACCGCGTGTCACGGCCGAACCCGCGGAAGTCGGTGTAGATGGCCGCGACGAACACCGCCGCGATCGCGACGACCGCCGCGCGGACCAACAGGCGGCGCCGCGGATACATCGAGCGCGGGAACCCGCTGCGACGCAGCCGGGGCGGCGGCGGCACCAGGCTCTCGACCTCGTCGTACGCGTCGTACTCCCGCTCGGTGACCTCGCCGTGGCTGCCCTCGACGGGGGCGGCGCCCTCGACCGGGGCCGCGATCTGGGTCGGCTCGGTCGGCTCCGGCGGCGTAGTCAACGCGTCGCTCGTCGCCGCGGGCGCGTCGGTCGTCGCGCTCAAGACGGACGTGTCCGCCGCCCCGTCGTCGGGTGGGGGCTGGCCCAGCACCGCCGCCGTCCACTCGGGCGGGCCGAGCACCGACCACAGCAGGTCGACCCGGTCCAGCACCTCGTCACGGACCTCGGGTGGCGCCGGCTCCGCCGGCACCTCGCCGAGGAGCTGCATGGGTTCCGGCTGGTCCTCACGCCAGAGCGAGCACTTCCGGCACGTGTCGACGTGCGCGGCGACGTGGCGCAGCCACTTGTCCGGGTGCGCTTCGTCCTCGCCGGCGATCAGCTTCTTCATGTGCTCGCAGCCGGGACGGGCCAGGCGCGCGACCAGCAGGGCGCTCAGCTGGCGCCCCATCTTCTCGTCGAGGTCGCGCACGAGCGCAGCCGCGTGGGGAGGAGACACCCCCAGCGTGTCCGCCAGTGTCTGGTTGTCGAGCGGCTGACGGGCGTGCAGGTCCAGCAAGATCCGGTCCTTGCCCGGGAACCACGACACCGCCTCCCACACGATGGCGCCGGCGCCGTCCGATGCTGCTTTGCCGTTCGCGCCGTCGAACTCGGCGTGCTCGTCGACGCCCACCTGGATGTCACGCCCGAGTAGCTGCTGGCGAGCCAGGGCGAACAGCCACGGCTCGAGCTTCTCCGGCCGTCGCAGCCGGTACAGCTCGAGCGCCGCGAGCACGAACGTGTCCACCATGGCGTCGAACGCCGCTTCGGGATCGCGCAGCACCGAGGTGCACAGGTCGTACAGGCGGTCGGCGTATCCGTCGTAGATCTCCGAGAGGGCCCCTCGATCACCCGACCGCGCCGACGCGACGAGTTCCGCATCCGTCCGCATCGTGGGCACCAGCGTAGAGGGGCATCTCGACTCGTCGCGAGCGGAGCTGTCGAACCGCATTCGAGCTAGACAGTCGGCCGTGACGGCGGGGGCGTGGACGCTGCTGGTCGTGGCGGCGGTGGTGGCGGCCGGTGATTGGCTCGCAGTCGCCCGCCACGACAAACGGCTCGAATACGTGTGCAAGCCGGCCGCGCTGGCCGCCCTGATCGGCGTCGCGCTGACGCTCGATGCGAGGCACGGCGACGTGCGCGCCTGGTTCGTCGCCGCGCTCGCATTGTCACTCGCGGGCGATGTCTTCTTGATGCTCCCGTCCGATCGCTTCGTCGCCGGGCTGGCCTCGTTTCTCCTCGCCCACGTGGCGTACGTGATCGGGCTCACCCGGCACGGGGGCTCCGCCGGCGCGCTCCTCGTCGCGGCGGTCCCGGTGGTCGCGGTGGCAGGCCTCATCGGGGCGCGGTTCCTCCGGGCAGCACGCGCCGGCGGTCACCAGGAGCTCGTTGGTCCGCTCATCGCCTACATGGCGGTGATCGCGGCGATGGTCACGTGCGCCGTCGCCTCGGGCAACGTGCTGGCCGCCGCCGGCGCGGTGCTGTTCATGGCCTCGGATGCGCTCATCGCCGAGTCGCGCTTCGTCGGATCGAGGAGCTGGGCGCCGGTCGTCATCATGGTGACGTACCACCTGGGCCAGGCCGGCCTCACGCTCTCGCTCGTGCGCTGACGAGCCGTTCGCGGCGGTTCCGTCGGCGCCCTTGACGCGGTATGAGTATTGAGGAGAGAGGAGGGCAGGGGCGGGGAGGAGAGGAGGTTCGCCGTGCATGCCAAGACCGGTGACCGGATCGTCGTCGAAAGCCCGCACGTCGGCCAGCCCCGTCGCCAGGGTGAGGTCGTGGAGGTCATGCCCGGTGACGGCGGCGACGAGCACTATCGGGTGCGTTGGGACGACGGCCACGAGACGATCTACTTCCCGAGCAGCGACTGTCGTGTCCTGGGCGGAGGCGAGGCATCCTCGAACTAGTACGGCTCGCCGTACGCTGCTCGGCGCGGAGGGCGGCGGCTCGGCCGACCGCCGGAGCAGAGCCGGAGCTTGCGACGGCGACAGGAGAGGGATGCGGAAATCGATCGACGACGCCGTTGACGACCATCCTCCCGACGACGACGAGCGACCGCCGGTTTCGTGGGCGGTGGCCGTCTCCGACGACTGCGACGCGTGCGGCGCCGGCGAGCTGCGCGTCGTGCTGACCGTCGAGGAGAAGGGTCGTGCGGGCTACGGCCTCGTCGGCCACCTCGCACCCGACACGGCCCGCCGGCTGCGCGCCGCCCTCGCCGCCGCCCTGCGCGAGCTGGGTGAGGATGCCGGCGCGTAGCGGCGACGGTGGGCGGTCGAGCCGAGGCGTGTCGGCGGCGGAGTGCAGCGGAGCCGCCGGGCATGTGGGTGGGTGGGATGCCGAGGCCGGCCGACCGCCGGCGTCGCGGTTACAACAGCAGCGGGGCCTTGGCGCGCTCGGTGGCGGCGGCGAGCTCGCGGCGGTGCTCGGCGATCTGGTCGACGGAGATCATCGCCACCCGGTGCTCGTCGGCGAACATCTCGAGGAACGACAACCGTGCGGGTGAGCCGTCGTCCTGGAGCACCTCGCAGATCACCGCCACCGGCGGGAGCCCGGCGAGGCGGGCGAGGTCCACCGCGGCCTCGGTGTGGCCGCGCCGCTCGAGGACGCCGCCGGGGCGGGCGCGCAGCGGGAACACGTGCCCGGGCCGCACGAAGTCGCCGGAGCGACTTCCGGCGTCGAGGACCTTGCGAATGGTCGTGGCCCGGTCCTCGACGCCGATGCCGGTGCCGGCGGTCGCGTGATCGATCGACACGCAGAACGCCGTGTCGCACGTCGCCCGTCCGTCCGGGATCATCGGCTCGATGGCGAGCTCGTCGAGACGGGCGGAGTCGCACGGCATGCAGACGAGCCCCCGGGCCCACCGCAGCATGAAGTTGACGGCCTCGCCGGTCACCCAGCTGGCGGCCATCGTGAGATCACCTTCGTTCTCACGGTCTTCGTCGTCGACGACGAGCACCATCTCGCCCCGGCGGATCCGGCGCAGCGCCTCGTCGATCGTGGACAGCTTCATTGCTGCACTCCTCAGTTCGGGACTCGCTCGGGTTGCGCCGCCGCTCCGGGCAGCGTCACCACCATGCGGCAGCCGTGCGGCTCGCGACGTTCGGGATGGATGTCGCCACCGTGGAGGTCGACGATCCACTGCGCGATCGCCAGGCCGAGTCCGGCGCCGCCTTGGCTCGACGCCCGGGCGGTGTCGGCGCGGTAGAAGCGCTCGAACACGCGGGCCTCTTCCACCTCGGCGATGCCGGGACCTTCGTCGCACACTTCGATCGTCACGGTCGAGCTCGGCGCGGAGCCGTGACCGAAGCTCCGGCCGTTGGCCGCGCGCCGCGCCCGGACCTCGACCCGTCCGCCGGTGGGCGTGTAGCGCACTGCGTTCTCGAGCAGGTTCGCGACGACCTGGTGCACGCGCTCGGGATCGCCGTCGGCGGTGAGCCCGGGCGTCTCGACCACGACGGCGACGTCGACACCCGGTGCGTGGAGCTGCTGCTCGCGCACGGCGTGCTCGAGGACGGGCTTCACGTCGAACTCACTCCGTTCGAGCGGCACCGCACCCGACTCCAACCTCGACAGGTCGAGGAGCTGGGTGACGAGGCGGCCAAGCCGCTCGACCTGGGCCAGCATCGTGCGGAACGTCTGCGGGTCGGGATCCTCGACCCCGTCGACGAGGTTCTCGAGGACGGCTTGCAGCGCGGCGATGGGCGTGCGCAACTCGTGCGAGACGTTCGCCACCAGATCACGGCGCAGGCGGTCGGTCTCGGCGAGCTCGGCTGCCATCTTGTTGAACGCCCGCGCCAGCTCGCCGACCTCGTCGCGCGACGTCGCCGCCACGCGGCGGTCGTAGTTGCCCTTGGCCATGGCCCGGGCCGCGTCGGACATCTCCCGCAACGGCGACGTCATCCCCCGGGCGAGGAATCTCACCATCACCAGCGCCACGGAACCGGCGATGATCCCGCTGACCGACGGCCACACCCCCGCCTTGAGGCACACCCAGTACACGAACACCGTGACGGCGACCGCGGAGAAGATGACGGCGCCGAGCTTGATCTTGAGGGAGGGGACCGTGTCGAGCGGCCGACGCGGGCTCACGATCGATCCCGGGTGCCGCCCGATGCGGCGGTGACGGCGGCATCGTCGGCCGCGTAGCCCACACCGTGCACCGTGCGGATCACGTCGGGACCCAACTTGCGACGAACGGCCCGCACGTGCGAGTCGACGGTGCGCGCACCCGAGCCGTCGTGGTAGCCCCATACCTGCAGCAGCAGTTGCCCGCGCGTGAACACCTGGCCCGGGTGCGAAGCGAGATGCGCGAGCAAGTCGAACTCGGTCGGGGTGAGGTGCACGGTCTCGTCGCCCCGGCGGACGCGGCGGGTCGCGAGGTCGAGGTCGGCCCCGGCGACGTGCAGCATGCCGCCCGCGTTGGCGGGCGCCGCGCCGGCGCGCTCGACGCGGCGGAGGAGCGCGTGCACTCGCGCGACGAGCTCGCGGGGGCTGAAGGGCTTCGTCAGGTAGTCGTCGGCGCCGACGGCCAGCCCCACGACCATGTCGGTCTCCGAGTCGCGGGCGGTCAGCATCAGCACCGGCACCGGTCGGTCGTGCTGGATGCGCCGGCATACCTCGAGGCCGTCGAGACCCGGCAGCATCAGGTCGAGCACGACGAGGTCGGGATGAACTCGCTCGCACATCTCGACCCCGCCGGGTCCGTCGGCCGCGATCTCGACGACGAACCCCTCACTGCGGAGCCGCGCCGCGACCGCGGCCGCGATCGAGGCTTCGTCTTCGACGACGACGATCGTGCGGGCCGGGGCGGCAGCCGCGGGAGCCGGAGGCATCGCACGCCAGGATAAGGAACCGGTTTCGGGGAGTCTTGCCAGGGGTGTGGAGATTCGGTGCAGATGCCGCGACGGGACGGTCGCGAGAGTCATCGATCAGAGGGCAGGGCCACGATCGCGGCGGGGTCGGCGGTGAGGCGGACCGGGTCGCCGGCATCGGGAATGCGGTCGCCGGTCACGGCCACCTCCAAAGACGGTCCGTCGGCGACCTTCACCTCGAGCAGGAAGTGGTCGCGGCGAAACGTTCGGGCCGTGACGACGCCCACGATCGATCCTTCCGGGTCGACGCGCAGCGAATCGGGACGCACCGCGACACGGCCGCCGCCGAGCGCGTCAGTGACGTTGTATCCGAGGAAGCGCGCGACGAACTCGCTGGCCGGATGCTCCCACACGTCGACCGGCGAGCCGAGTTGCTCGATGCGGCCATCGTGCATGACCGCGACACGGTCTGCGAGCGCAAAGGCCTCGTCGTGGTCGTGGGTGACGTAGAGGGACGTGAGCCCGAGGCGGGTGAACAAATCGCGCAGCTCGACCATCAGCCGCTCCCGCAGAGCGCGGTCGAGCGATCCCAGTGGCTCGTCGAGCATGAGCAGGCGCGGGGCTGGTGCCAGCGCCCGGGCCAGCGCGACCCGCTGCTGCTCGCCGCCCGACAGCTCGGTGACGCGCCGGTGCTCGTAACCGGCCAACCCGACCAGCGTGAGCAGCTCGCTCGCGCGGGAGGCCGCCTGCGTCGCCGGCACGTTGCGCATGCGCAGCCCGAACACGACGTTGCCGAGCACATCACGGTGCGGGAACAGGGTGTGGTCCTGGAACATCAAGCCCAGCTGCCGGCGGTGGGGAGGCACGCGCGTGAGGTCGTCGCCGTCCCACTCGACCCGGCCGTGCACCGGCGGCTCGAGGCCGGCGACGGCGCGGAGCAGCGTGCTCTTGCCGCTGCCGCTCGGTCCGAGGACCGACACGACCTCGCCGTCGCCGACGACGAGCTCGACGCCGTCGAGCGCGACGGTGTCGCCGTAGCGGACTTCGAGCGACGCAACCCGCAACATCAGAACTCCCCGATGTTGGCGAAGCGGAAGCGCTCGATGGCGAAGATCGCCAGTGCGGTCACGGCCATCAGGATGACGCTCGCCGCCATCGCGGCGCCGAAGTTCAACGCGCCGGGCTGACCGAGGAGGCGGAAGATGACAACGGGCAGGGTGGGGTAGTCGGGACGGGCGATGAAGATCGTCGCCCCGAACTCGCCGAGCGAGATGGCGAACGCGAACCCGGCCGCCACGAGCACGGCCCGAGTGACGATCGGCAGGTCGATCTCCCGCCAGACGCGTCCCGGCGAGGCGCCGAGGACCGCGGCGGTCTCGCGCAGGCGCTGGTCGATGGACCGCAGCACCGGGATCATGACTCGGGCGACGAACGGCGCCGCCACGAGGGCGTGCGCGATCGGGATCAGCGCGGGGGACGCGCGCAGGTCGAACGGCGGCCGGTCGAGCGCGATCAGAAAGCCGAAACCGATCGTCACCGCCGAAACCCCGAGCGGCAGGAGCAGCAGGGTGTCGAGTCCGCGTGCCGGCTGCGCGCCGCGGCGGGGGCCGGCGACCGCGAACGCCGCCAATCCACCGATCACGAGGGCGATGACGGTCGCGATCGACGCGAACACGACCGAGTTGCGCACAGCTTCGATCGGAGGCACGAAGACGGTGCTCGTGCGGCGCAGCTCCGACAACGCGCGGTAGAAGCCCAAGCTGTACCCGCCGGCCGTGTCGAACGACCGCTCGACGAGCACGAGGATCGGCCCGCCGAGCAGGAGGGCCATCACCACCAGGTTGAAGCTCACGACGGCGCGCTCGCCGGGAGTGCGAGCCAGGCGGGACGTCTCGGCGCTGGCGCGCAACCGCAGCGCCAGCGCCCGCCGGCCTTGCGCGCGGCCCGCGACCAGCAGCACGGCGACGACCGCCGCCAGCTGCACGATCGACAGCGCAGCTGCCTGCGGTAGGTCGAGGAACTGCACGGTCTGCCGGTAGATCTCTGTCTCGAGGGTCGAGTAGCCCGGCCCGCCGAGGATCAAGATCACCCCGAAGGACGTGAATGTGAACAGGAACACGATCGCCGCTGCGGCCGCGATCGCGGGCCGGAGTGCCGGCAGTGTGACCGCGCGAAACGTCTGCCACCGACCGGCGCCGAGGACGCGGGCCGCGTCCTCCTGGCGCGGATCGAGGTGCGCCCACAGACCACCGACGATCAGCACCACGACCGCGTAGTTGAAGAACACGTGGGCGACGAGGATGGCGGCGAGCGACTGGTCGAGACCGAGGAACCCGAGAGGGCCGCCTTCGCCGAGCAGGGCGAGGAACGCGGAGCCGACCACGACCGTCGGCAGCACGAACGGGACGAGCACCGCCGCCCGCACGAGTCGCTTTCCACGGAACTCGTACCGCGCGAACACGTATGCGCCCGGGATCGCGACGAGCACCGTGAGCGCGGTCGATACCGTCGCCTGCCAGATCGTGAACCACGCCACGTCCCGCAGCTGCGAGTCGGTCACGACTGCACCGATCGGGCTGAGGTCCAGCGTCCCGCCCGGCGTGAGCCCGCGACCGATGATCGACGCCACCGGATACACGAAGAACACGCCCAGGAACGCCAGCGGCACCGAAAGCAGGAGCACGTGCCCGATGCGTATCCGAGGTGCGCTCTGCGCAGTTGAGGTACGCATCATGGCGCGACGCTCACCGGAGGACGGTGTTGGTCCACTCGTCGATCCATTGGTCTCGGTTTCGGGCGATGTCCTCGGGCGGGAGCGACAGCGGCCTCGGGGCGACCTTGGCGTATTTCACGAACGCCGGCGGGAGCTTCGTGCCGTCGCGGGCGGGGAACACGTACATCTGGAGAGGCATGTCGCGCTGGAATCGGTCCGACAGCATGAAGTCGACGAACTGCTTTGCGGCCTTCTCGTGCGTGGTGCCCTTGAGGATGCCGACGAACTCGATCTGCCGGAAGCACGTGTCGAGCAACGCGCCGGTCGGCGGCTCCTCCGGCCGGGAGTCGGCGTTCACCACCTCCGCCGGAGGGCTGGTCGCGTATGACACCACCAGCGGGTAGTCCCCTTTGCCGGCGCTCCCCGAGAACTCGGTGTTGTACGCCTGCTCCCAGCCGTCGACGACCTTGACGTCGTTGGCCTGCAGCTTGTCCCAGTAGGCGCGCCAGCCGTCCGGTCCGAACTTGGCCACCGTGGCGAGCAGGAACGCCAATCCGGGCGACGACGTCGCCGGGTTCTCGACGACGAGCAAGCCCTTGTACTCCGGCTTCGTCAGGTCGTCGAGCGTCTTCGGGACGGTGAGCTTCTTGTCGGTGAAATACTTCCGGTCGAAGTTGAGGCACACGTCCCCGGTGTCGACCGGGCTGACGCGGTTCCGCGGATCGAGCTGGAGCGACTCCGGGACGTGCGCGAGCTCGGGTGACTTGTACGGGACGAAGATGCCCTCGTCGAGTGCCCGGCTGAGCAGCGTGTTGTCGACGCCGAAGAACACGTCGCCGAGCGGATTGTTCTTGGTGAGGATCGCCTGATTGACGGCTGCTCCCGCGTCGCCCGACGGCAGCACGTCCACGCTCACGCCGGTCCGCTTCGTGAACTGGCGAATGACTCGCTTCGACGCGTTGAACGAGTCGTGGGTCATGAGCGTGATCGTCGTGCCGTCGGAGCCGGCCGGCGCCGATGCCGTCGCCGCTACCGGACCACCGGTGGCCAACGCCGCCGCGAGGAGCGAGACGGCGAGCGTGAACAGGGGCAGTCGGCGCATGTCAGGTTCCTCCGAGGTCGGGTTGTACGGCCAGCAGGGTGCCTTGCTCGAGTGAGACGGTCGCGACTGGTTCGGCGAGCTCGTTGCTCAGCCCCCGGGTGGATCCGGGCAGGAGATCTTCGTGGTCGAGCGGATACCGCAAGCCCGTCGTTCGCACGCCGCGGGCTGGACCACCGGCCGCGAGCAGCGAGCACACGTCGCCCGGCGCGCCCGAGAGACTCGCGTCGCGGCGGATGACCGTGATGCGGGTGCTATTCAGCAATGCCTCGATATCGATGTCATCGAACGACGGGGACGCGAGCAGCAACGCGTTCGCGAGGAGATGGTCGAGCCGCCCGCCGGAGCCGCCGACGACGATCACGTAGGTCGCGCCGCTGTCACGCGCCGCGCGCACGGCGAGCTCGAGATCGCTCTGGGCCTTCTCGGCGGGGTACCGGCGCACCTCGGCGCCACCCGCGACGGCTGCGTCGACCACGCCCGGATCGGCGGAGTCGAAGTCTCCGACGACGAGGTCGACGTTGCGCCCCAGTGCGAGCGCGTGCTCGACGCCCGAGTCGGCGGCGACGGTGAAGGCGGCGTCGGGTAGGCGCGCCGCGACTGCGGCGTCGACCGGATCACCGCCCGCGAAGACGAGCGCCACGCTCGCTTCGGGCGTCTCCACCATCCCTCCCTTCGCCGGAATTACCCGGTGCAGGTTCCACGGGTCGGTGGCGCTGCCACACGCTCTCGGCGTGGCCACCCTCTCAGCCCGGCTGTCCCGAGCTCCCCACTGGGTCGAGCCTGATCGTATCGTGACGATCCGACTGGGGCCCGTCGTATTCGGTGTGCAAGGGTGCCGCCGTGCTGCGCGCCGTCCGCCCCGTCGTCGCGCTCGGCGCGGTCGCCATTCTCGTCGCCGCGTGCGGTGGAGGCGGCGGAGACGACTCCACGTCGAAGCGTGCGCCGTCGACAACCGCGCCGGGGAGCACGCTGTCGTCGACACCCACGACGACCGCCGCCGGTGGAGTACGCATCACCGCGGCGCCGTGGAAGCTGCCGTCGCCGTCGTCCCGTGAGGTCGTGCTGACGGACGGGAAGCAGCTGGTCGTGCTGGGTGGGCTCGACGCGTCGAAGCTGACGACGGGCAGCGTCGTGAGCGTCGACCCGTCGAACGGCGCGTCGCAGACGCTTGGCTCCCTCGCGCAGCCGGTGCACGACGCCGCCGGCGCGGTCGTCAATGGCGCGTACGTCGTGATCGCCGGAGGCACGGGCGAGGAAGGAAGCGCATCCGTTCAGTCGTTCCAGCCCGGTTCCGCCGGCAAGGTCGTAGGGAGCGTTCCCGGCCCGTTGTCGGACCACGTCTCGGCGACAATCGACGGCAAGGTGTACGTGGTCGGCGGGTACGACGGTCACCTGATCTCGCCGAACGTGCTCGTGAGCGACGACGGCACGAATTACCGGATCCTTGGTGCCCTCGCCGAGCCCGTGCGCTACCCGGCGGTGGCGGCAACCGGCGGAGCGATCTACGTGTTCGGCGGCGTGGCCAGCGCGAGCGGCGCCGATACGCGCTCGATCCAGAAGATCGATCCAGGAAGCGGCAAGGTCAGCGTCGTCGGCCAGCTGCCCGCGCCGTTGTCACATGCCAGCGCCGTCGAGCTCGGCGACCGCATCTACGTGCTCGGCGGCTTCGTCGGCAATCAGGTGAGCGGGCAGGTGCTGCGGTTCGCGCCGCAGAACGCAACCGTCGCCGAGGCCGGGACGCTGCCGGCGCCCGTGACCGACGGCGCGGTGACCACGATCGGCGACACCGCGTACTTCGTCGGCGGACAAGGCACGGATCGCGCCCCCGTCGCCACCGTCGTCGAGCTGAAGGGCAGCTGACCGGGGTGCGTCGCCCGAGGCCCCGGTCGGTTGCGGTCGCAGTCGCGCTCGGGGTGGCGTGCGGCGGGCTGGCGGCGCCGGCGGCGGCGGATCGGGCGCTGTCGGCGGGCTCGCGCTGCGCCGACCCGGCGGTCGGGAAGGCCTCGGGGGCCGTGCGGGCGCCCGTACGTGATTTCTCCGACGTCAACCGCGACGGCGATCGCCTCACCACCCGTTCCGGGCGGATGCGCCTGGAGGTCACGCTCGCGCCACTCGCGATCACGGTGTCCACGCGGAAGGGCGCGATCGTGCGGGAAGTCCCGGCCGGTGGGCTCTATTTCCGGCGCGGTGACGCGAGCGCGCCCGTAACCGTGAGCGCCGCCCAGCCCACGAGCCTCCAGCGCTGCGCGCTCCGTCTGCGTGCAACCTTCGGCGACGGCACCACCGGCACGGTCACGCTCCAGGCCCACGCCGACGACACGGTGTCGGTGGCATTGGCCTTCGAGGATGCCACGATCACGCATTGGGGCGAGCAGCTGCGCACGACGCCCGACGAGCGCGTCTACGGCCTCACCGAGCGCATCGTCGACGACATCGGCGCGTCCGAGCTGACGCCGCAACCGGTCGGCACGCTGAACCGCAAGGGCGAGCGCGTCACCATGTACGTGCGCCCGACGATCTCCGCCTACGCGCCCTTCTACCAGTCCTCGAACGGGTACGGGCTGTTCGTCGACGGCTCGATGCCCGGCATCTACGACCTCGGCGCGACCGATCCGGCCGTCCTCTCCTTCGAGTACGAGATCGACCCGCAGGCGCACACGGGCCGCTACTTCGTGTTCACCGGCGGCCACTACCAGCAGAACGAGGCGTACTCGCGCCTCACCGGCAGGCCGATCGTGCCGCCCAAGCAGGTGTTCCTGCACTGGCGCGGTCGCGACCAGGCCGTGATCGGTGAGCCGGTCGACGTCGACGGCGTGCCCGTGAACCCGACCGTGGCCGACGACCTCCTGAACTACGAGCGCTACGACATTCCCGTCGGCATCTACCACTTCGACCGGCCGTGGGCGGAGGGCACCGAGGGCTACGGGACGCTCCGCTTCGACCCGGCCCGCTTCCCGGACGCCGACGGGATGCTCGAGGTCATGAAGCGGCGCGGCTGGTCGAGTCAGGTGTGGGTATCGGAGTGGGCGCTCGACGAGCGCGCGGCTCGGGCGCGCGAGCAGGGCTGGCTCGCGCCCGGCAGCGAGCGCGAGCTCGACCTGACGAACCCGGCCGCCGTGCGCGGGCTCGAGCGCGAGCTGCGCGGTTTCCTCAAAGGCTCCGGACGGCTCGTCGACGGGTTCTTCGTCGACCGGAGCGAGGAGATCGTGCCGAGTGACCCCGACGACGTGTATCACGACGGCCGCAACGGCCGGCAGATTCACAACGCCTATCCGGTGATGCTCCAGCACGCCGTGCAACGCGCCCTGGACGAAGCCCGCGGCGGTGACGGGTGGGCGATCGCGCGCGCCGCATACACGGGGACGGCCCGGTACGCGATGACGTGGGGCGGCGACACGCACAGCCGCGAAGGAGTTCTCATTCCCGAGCGGCCCGACACCGGCCCATCGACCGACCTCGGCCTGCGCAGCGTGCTCGTCAGCCTGCAGCGTTGCGCGTTCATGGGCTTGCCGTACTGGGGCTCCGACATCGGCGGGTACAGCGACTTCGGCGACCGCGAGGTATTCGCCCGTTGGATCGAGGTTGGTGCCCTCTCACCGCTCATGCGGTTCCATGGCAAGGGCACCGACGCTCCCTGGGACATGCCGACGGAGCCGAAGGTCGACGAGGAGATGATCGACATCTACCGGCGCTACGTCGTGCTCCACCACGCGCTCGCCGACTACCAGCAGCGTCTCGCCCGCGACGCGCACCGCACGGGCGCGCCGCTCGTCCGGCCGCTGGTCTTCAACTACCCGAAGGACCCGAACGTCGCCGACCGGTGGGACCAGTGGCTGCTCGGGGACGACCTCCTCGTGGCGCCCGTGTGGCAGTCGGGCGCGCGCAGCCGCGCCGTGTACCTCCCGAAGGGCAAGTGGGTGGACTTCTGGGACCGCTCGCGAGTGGTGGAGGGCCCGGTCGAGCTCACCGAGGACGTCCCCCTCGGCCGCGTGCCGCTCTTCGTCAAGAAAGGCTCGCCGCTCCTGCGCGACCAGCAGCTGCGGGACGCGGCTCGCTAGCTGTCGATGCGTATTTCGAGGACGCTGAGCGTCACTCGGATACGCATCAGCGGTAGTTGCCGGTGTGGCCCATGCTGTACCGGCCGGGTTGGGGGAAGAGCGCCAGGCCGTGCGGACCGTTGCCGACCGGGATCTTCTTGATCAGCTGCCCGGTCGTCGTGTCGATCACGTAGACCTCGGAGTTGTAGCGGCCGCTGAGCCAGAGCTGCCTGCCGTCGCTGCTGACACCGCCCATGTCGGGGCTGCCGCCGAAGTGCCAGTTGCCGACGATGCTCCGTGAGGCGAAGTCGATCACGCTCACCGAGCCGGCGCCGCGGTTCGTCACGTACAGCTGCTTGCCGTCGCGGCTGGGGTACAGGCCGTGCGCGCCCTTCCCGGTCGGGATGAACTGCAGCTCACTCATGTTCGCCCAGTCCACGACCGTGACGCCGTCCTTCGTCTCGTTGGCGTTGAACATGACGGTGCCATCGGGCGAGAGCTTCACGTCGACGGGCTTTCCTCCCACGTCGAGCTCCCCGGTGATCTCCATGCTGGCGAGGTCGATCCTCACGAGGAACCCCGAGAACTCCGTGCTCGCAACCATGGTCTGCCCGTCGGGAGTGAACTCGGCATGGTTCACACCGGTATGCGGGATGTGCAGCTTCTTGATGAGCGCCCAGGTCTTCGGGTCGTAGAAGTCGACGGAGTTGTCACGCTCGGCCATGACGATGGCCTTGGTCCCGTCGGGTGAGAAGTACAGGTTGTACGGGTCGGCGATCGGGATCGGTGCGCCCGGCTTCCCGGTGCGGGGGTCGATCGGAGTCAGCGTGTTGCCCTGGTTGTTGTTCACGTAGAGCGTCTGCATGTCCCACGACGGCACGACGTGCTGCGGCAGCCGCCCGACCGGGTACTGGTCGATGACCGCCATCGTGTTCGGATCGATCACGTCGACCGTGTTCGACATCCCGTTCGGCACGTAGACGCGAGTGGGAATGTCGCGCACCGAGGGCGCGAGCTGGTTCGCCTGCGTGAACTCGTAGACGTTGTCAGGCTTCGCAGCGGTCGTCGGTGGCGCGGTCGTGGGCGCGGCCGTGGTCGTGGCCGCAGTCGAAGACGGCTGTGCCCCCCGGGCTCTGCTGTTGTCGCTGCTCGAGCAAGCGGACGCGACCAGGCCGAGGACGCCCACGAGCGCAAAGAGAAGGAGACCGATCGACTTGCCGCGCACGAAGGGTGAGCTTCGCACAGCCCCGGACCCGAAACACATCAGCCGCAGCGCGGGCAACGACGGACCGCTCTTCGAAAACCCGACGTATCGGACGCTATTCCCCTGACCACGCGCGTCGCGCGAGCGGCGCGCGGCACAGTACCGTCGACCCTGATGGGCACCGACGCCGCGGTCACCGAGCTGATGACCGCGAAGGGCCACGAGCAAGTCGTCTTCGTCGCCGACGCGCGCTCGGGGCTGCGGGCAGTCATCGCCGTGCACTCGACCGCGCTGGGGCCGTCGCTCGGCGGCATACGGTTCTGGCGCTACCCGTCCGAGCACGACGCCGTCGTCGACGCGCTGCGCCTCTCCGAGGCGATGAGCCTCAAGGCCGCCGCCGCCGGGCTGCATCAGGGCGGAGGAAAGGCGGTCGTGCTCGTCGACGATCCCGACGCGCCGCGCACCGACGCGTTGTTGCGCGCCATGGGACGGGCGATCGACGACCTGGGTGGCCGCTACATCGCCGCCGAGGACGTCGGCGCGACGCCGCACGACATGCAGGTGATCGCGTCGGAGACGCCGTGGGTCACCGGGCTCGAGGGTCCCGGCGGCTCGGGCGACCCCTCACCGATGACCGCCTACGGCGTGGTGCGGGCGATGGGCGCGGTGCTCGAGGAGCTCGACGGGGACGCCGCGTTCGCCGGCAAGCGCGTCGTCGTGGACGGCGTCGGCCACGTCGGCACGCACCTGGCACGCCTCCTCGCGGAGGCGGACGCCCGCGTCGCAGTAGCGGATGTGAACCGTGAACGCGTCGACGTGTTGGTGCAGGAGATCGGTGCCGAGCCGCTGCCGGTCGAAGGGGCGCTGGAGGAGGCGTGCGACATCCTCGCGCCGTGCGCGCTGGGTGGCGTGCTCGACGAGAAGACGATCCCGCGGCTGCAGTGCCGGGCGGTGTGCGGCGCGGCCAACAACCAGCTCGCCGAAGCGTCCGATGACGACACCCTCGCCGAGCGAGGCATCCTCTACGCTCCCGACTTCGTGGTGAACGCGGGCGGGATCATCAACCTCGCCGAAGAGTTCGTCGGCTACGACCGCGACAACGCCCGGAAGCGCACCGCTCGGATCGCCGACACGGTCCGCCGCGTGTTCGACCTCGCCCGCACGGAGCACGTGCCGCCGGGCCGTGCCGCCGAGCAGCTGGCGCGGCGGCGCATCGCCGAGGCCGGCGCCGGGCGCCGCTTCCGCCCCGGCGACCCCGCGGCGTGGACCCACGGCGCCCCCTTGCGGAGCCTGCGCCCGGCCTGACCCACGATGCGTTCCTCGGCTTCGCTATGCGAAGCTGAACGCACCATCGCGCATGCCGATCCGAGGGGGGCCAGCATGAAGGTGCCGCTGACGGTCAACGACTTCCTGGAGCGCGCCGCGCTCGTGTACGGCGACCGGATCGGCATTCTCGACGAGCCCGACCAGCCTGCCCCGCCCCTCGACGGGCTGACCTACGGGCGCGTGCGCGCGCTCGCCCGGGCGCAAGCGGCCGCGTTGGACCACTTCGGGATCGGCGTGGGAGAGCGCGTCGCGATCGTCTCGCCGAACGCGGCGCGCCTGTTCGTGTCATTCTTCGGGGTGAGCGGCTCAGGTCGGATCCTCGTGCCCATCAACTTCCGGCTCAACGCCGACGAAGTCGGGTACATCGTCGAGCACTCCGGCGCCGCAATGTTGCTCGTCGACCCCGAGCTCGACGAGGCGCTCTCGAGCGTCGGCGCCAAGCACCGGTTCGTGATGGGCGCCGAAGCGGATCAGGAGCTGTTTCGTGAGGGCGTCGAGCCCGAGCCCTGGGAGCCCGACGAGGACGCCACCGCGACGATCAACTACACGAGCGGAACGACCGCCCGGCCCAAAGGCGTGCAGCTGACGCACCGCAACTGCTGGATCAACGCCACCGTCTTCGGATGGCAGACCGGCGTGAACGACCGCGACGTCTACCTCCACACATTGCCGATGTTCCACTGCAACGGGTGGGGGATGCCGTACGCGATGACCGGCATGGGCGGCCGCCACGTCGTGATCCGCAAGGTGGACGGCGCCGAGATCCTCCGCCGCGTCGAGGAGCACGCCGTCACACTGCTCAACGGCGCGCCTGCGGTGGTCAACGCCGTGCTCGACGCCGCCACGCAATGGCAGGGCGCGATTCCGGGCCGTGGCCGCACCCGGATGGTGGTGGCGGGCGCCCCGCCGCCCACCCGGACGATCGAGCGGGTCGAGACCGAGCTCGGCTGGGAGTTCATCCAGATCTATGGACTCACCGAGACCGCCCCCCTGCTCACGATGAACCGCAGCCGCGCCGAGTACGACGACCTCGCCCCCGGTGAACGCGCACAGCGGCTGGGACGCGCTGGTGCGCCCACACTCGGGGTGCAGCTACGCGTCGACGACGAGGGCGAGGTGCTCGCGCGCGGCAACGTCATCATGGACGGGTACTGGGAGCAGCCGGAGGAGACGGCGAAGGCGATCCCGGCGGGTTGGTTCCACACCGGCGACGGCGGTGCGATCGACGAGGACGAGTACCTGTCGATCTCGGACCGGAAGAAGGACGTCATCATCTCGGGCGGCGAGAATGTGTCGTCGATCGAGGTCGAGGACTGCCTGTTCTCGCACCCGGCTGTCGCCGAAGTCGCCGCGATCGGCGTGCCCGACGAGAAGTGGGGCGAGACCGTCAAGGCGCTCGTCGTGCTCGCGCCCGGCGCCGAGGCGAGCGAAGCGGAGCTCATCGCGCACTCACGTGACCGCCTCGCCCACTACAAATGTCCGACGTCGGTCGAGTTCCGCTCCGAGCTCGCACGCACCGCTACCGGCAAGCTGCAGAAGTTCAAGCTCCGCGGCCCATACTGGGAGGGCCGGGACCGCGGGGTCGGCTGACGGTGTCGGACGCGCCGTCGGTGTCGCGCGTCATCGGACAGCTGCGCTACCTGTTCGAAGAGCGGCCCGATCTGTCGAGCGCGTCGGCCACCGAGCTGGCGCGGTGGCTCAGCCGCGAGGACCGCATGGCGCGCGCCCGGGCGAAGGATCCCCTGGGCACCCGAGAGGCGGTCGAGGCCGCCGCCAACCGTCTCGAAGACCGGATCAGCGCGTCGACTGTGGCCGACGCCCTCGCCCAGCTCCGGCGTCCGGATGGCTGACCTCCCGGTCCATCTCCTCGATCTCGTGCGTCCTCGCCAGGAATCGCGCCCAGCTGCCGAAGAGGAGGCCGGCGAGGACGATCACACCTGCCGCGATCCAAAGCAGGCGGGCGCGTGACATGCCGTTCACCGGCAACCTGCTCGCGGAGAGTCTGCGGAGGGAGGAGCCGCTCGACGCCGCCCCCCTCACGGTGCGAAGGATCAGACGGTCCGATGACGGCGACCCGTCGGCCCGTCAGCCCCTCACGTGGACGTTCATCGAGTTCGAGGTGCCCGACGACGCCGTCGACGCATTCGCGACCGCGCTCACCGGCGCTCTCGAGCCCGGGCCGTGGTACTGCGACTTCCGATCGGACACGGAGACCTTCGTCGTGTTCGCCGGTCGAGCGTTTCGCTATCCGCGCGGCGACCGGTCCGCTCGTGCCGAGGCAGAGGAGCACGCGAGGTCGGTTGGGGTTCCCGAGGCCCAGATCGACTGGCCAATCTGATGTCGGACCCGAACTGGGCCGAGCAGGTCACCGCGATCGCGACCGCAGTCGGCGCCGTCGGGCTGCTCAGCACGGTCGGGCTGGCGGTCGCGGCCGGACGACAGGTCCGGGAGGCACGGCACGCCACGCAGTCGCAGATCACGGCCGATTTCGTGCGTCGATGGGACGAGGACGGTCTCGTCGAGGCGCGCCGGCTCGCCGCCCAGTACAAGACGAAGGAAGAGCTGAGCGCGGCGTTCCAGCGCTTCATCGACGCCAACTCGCCCGAGGCGTTCGTGCTCTATCGCGAGCTGGACTTCTTCGAGCAGTTGGGTGCGCTCGAGCAAGTCGGGGCGATCAACTTCGACGTGCTCCGGCTCTTGCTCGGCCCGAGACTGATTGATCGCTGGGAGATGTGGACGCCGTCCATCGATGCGATGCCCGGCGACTATCCGATGTTTCGGGCGTTGGTGGCCAAGATGCGGACAACCCTCGAGATGTCGTGATCGCGACGTACGTCTGGCGTCGACTCGACCTCGACGGGCTCGTGTTCGCGCGTTTGGACGACGGACCCGGCGGCGTGTCGGCGGCGGGCCACGAGATCTGCGTCGAAGGCGACCAACGCTGGGCCGTGCGCTTCTCGGTCGAGCTCGATTCCGCCTGGCGACACGAACGCACGACCGTGGAGGTCATGGACGACGACGGCACGCGGCGCCTCGAGTTGGAGTCGGACGGCGCGGGGTCGTGGCTGCGCGGTGGCCGGCCCGATCCGTCCTTGGAGGGCTGCACCGACGTCGACCTCGCAGGCAACCCGTTCACGAACGCGTTCGTGACCCGTCGCGTCGCGCCGGAGGTCGGCGCCGACCTGGAGGTCCGGGCGGCCTATATCGAGACACCCGCCGCGTCGGTGCGACCACTCGTGCAGCGATACCAGCGGCTCGCCGCCGACCGGTGGGCGTATTCCGACGACGAGTACGGCCGGTTCGAGTTCAGCACCGACGCCGACGGCGTCGCGATCGACTACGAGCAGCTGGCCGAACGGCTGTAACGCCTCCGACCCGCCCGAGCAGTTGACAGTTGTCCCTGAGATAGGGGGCGGTACTGTCGACTGCGAAGGAATGAGCGGCGGGATGGGGGAGTGGATGCAAGGTCTGCTGTACGGCGTGGCGCCCGAGCCACAGCCCGAACCGGACGAGGACAACCATCTGCTGCGCGGGTTGGCGGAGACGCCTATGCGCCTCGTCGACCTGCCCGACCCCGAATTCCTCCTGCCCGACTGGGTGGTCACGCGTCCCCGGCTCACCGGCATCTGCGGCTCAGACGCCAAGCAGGTGTTCATGGACTGGGTGAACGTGGCGACCCCCGACAACCCGATGAAGGGCTTCTTCTCGCTCCCGCAGGTGCTCGGGCACGAAGTTGTCGCAGACGTCGTCGCGCTCGGGCCCGAAGCCGAAGGGCTCGAGATCGGAGACCGGGTCGTGCTGAACCCGTGGCTGTCGTGCCGCCCGCGCGGCGTCGACCCGGTCTGCCCGGCGTGCGAGGCCGGCGACCTCAGCCTGTGCTGG
>DATFPZ010000218.1:0-3473 GCA_035264545.1 Acidimicrobiia bacterium | reverse complement strand
CGAGAGCGACGCCCTGTTCGAGGAATGGCTGGCGTCGGTGGGTGATGGCGTGGCGGGGTACGTCACGCCGAAGGTCGCGGTTGCGGCCGTGGTCGGCAACGAGACCGGCGAGATCCTGCTCACGCAGCGGGCCGACTCGGGGGTGTGGCTGTACCCGGTCGGCTGGGCCGACGTCGGGTACTCGCCGTCGGAGGTGGCGGTGAAGGAGGTCTACGAGGAGACGGGCATCGAGGTCGAGCCGGTGTCGCTCATCGCGGTGTTCGACGGCCTGCGTCTCGGCTTCGCGCGCGTCCCGCTCTACTCGCTCGTGTTCCACTGCCGGATGCTCGGCGGCGAGCTGCAGGGCCATCCGCTCGAGACGCGGCGGGTCGGCTTCTTCGCCCGGGACCAGCTGCCCGAGCCGCTCGCCGGGGGCGCCCGCTGGGTCGACACCGCCTTCGCCGCCATCACCGGTGAGACGCGCCCTGCCGACTTCGACCAGCCCCGCACGCCTCCCTGGCGCGGCTCCTAGTTGTTTTAGCGTCGACTACACGCCTTCTGCGCATGTAGCTGACGCCAAAGGGTCATCCGGCGGCGCGCTCGAGCTCGCCCATCATGTACAGCGCCCGCAGCTCGACGTCGATCTCGGCCAGGTTCTTCGCACCACCCGCCTCACGGTCGATGACGCACAGGGCGTGCTCGACGAGGGCGCCCCGCTCGCGCAGGTCACCACACGACGTCACGACCTGCCCGCCCGATGTCACGACGTCCTCGACCACCGTAAGACGCCGTCCGTCGAGCTCGCCGCCCTCGGCGAGGCGGCACGTCCCGTAGGTCTTCGCCTCCTTGCGCACGAACATCGCCGGCAACCCGGTCAGCTGCGACAGGATCGTGGCGAGCGGCACGCCGCCGAGCTCGAGGCCGGCGAGCGCGTCCGTGCCGGGCGGGAGCAACGGCACCAGCGCCTCGCCGATCGCGCGCAACAGCCACGGGTCCGACTCGAACAGGTACTTGTCGAAGTACTCGTCGCTCATTGCACCCGACCGCAGGCGGAACTCGCCCGTCAGGTGTGTCCGCCGGTAGATGGTCCGAGCCAGCTCGTCGCGTTCCACGAGGCAGATGATGTCAGGCGACATCAGGCGTCGTCAGTTGTCAGACGCTCAGCTCCTCGAGGAGGAGGCCGACGATCGACACGTCACCGCGCGCCCGCTCCCACGTCTCGCCCACGCGGTCGTGGTCGACGAGACCGGCGGCGTCCGGCGGCCGGCCGATCGCGGCGGTCGCAGCCTGGGCGAGCGTGGCCGGCTCGACCTCGTCGCCGTAGGCGGCGAACGCCTCGAGGCCCTCCCACAGCGACGCGACGGCGCGGACCTCGTCGCCGAGCGCGAGCGCGCCCGGGTCACCGCCAGCACGCAATTGCGCGACCACGCGCTCCCACAGGTCGTAGTGCGAGAGCTCCGTCGGCGGCCGGTACGAGGCGACCGGGTGCAACCGCCACTCCAAGGCGACGCCGCCGGGCCCGTTGTCGAGGAGCCACGTCTGCGAACCGTTCACGTAGCTGTCGACCGGCGGCCCGAGCTGCTCGTCGAGCGCGAGCACGAGCTCGGGAGACGAACGCCAGACCGCGCTCGCGGTGCGCATCGACGGCGAACCTAACATCTCGCCTCATGCGCGGAACTCGACTCCTGACGACTTTCGCCGCTTCCACCGATCCGGTCGCCGTCCAGCTCGGGCTCACCGCGTGCACGCGCGGAACTCCTTGAAGGGACGCGCTCCCGGCCATGACGATCACGCTGTAGCTAGGCTCGGCGCATGACCGAACTGTGGGAGCACGACGCGTGGGAGCTCGCCGATCGCGTCCGTGCCGGTGAGCTGAGCGCCCGGAACCTGCTCGAGCTTTCGCTGGGTCGGATCGAACGCCTCGATCCGAAGCTCAACGCCGTGTGCTTCCTCGACCCGGATCGGGCGTGGGCCGACGCCGAGCGGGTCGACCAGCGCGTCGCCGCCGGCGACGACCCCGGCCCGTTCGCCGGCATCCCCATGGGCGTCAAGGAGCTCGCCCAGGTGCAGGGTTGGCCCGACACGAACGCGTCGGTGCCGTATGCCGAAGCCGGCGCCGTCGCCGAGTTCGACTGCGCCGAGGCGCGGCGTCTGCGCGACGCCGGCGCGGTGCTCGTGGGGCTCACCACCGCACCCGAGCACGGAGTGGTCAGCTACACGGCCAGCAAGCTGCACGGCGTGACCCGGAACCCGTGGAACCTCGAGCGCACACCCGGCGGCTCGTCGGGCGGATCGGCGGCGTCGGTGGCGGCCGGGCTGTTCCCCGCGTGCACCGGCAGCGACGGCGGCGGGTCGATCCGCATCCCGTCGTCGTACTCGGGCCTGTTCGGCATGAAGACCACGTTCGGGTTGCTCGGCGTGGGGCCCGAGCCGTTCAACTACTCGATGACGTCGGTGCACGGTCCCATCGTGCGCACGGTGCGCGACGCCGCCCGCTACCTGGACGCCACGGCCGGTCCGACACCCACCGACCCGACGTCGCTCCCGGCGCCGCCCGTCCCGTTCGAGGATCTCGTCGCGTCCGGCGACGCGACCGAGCGCCTCCGGGGGAAGCGAGCGGCGTGGACGTCGACGCTCGGCTACGCCGGCACCGATCCCGAAGTCGAGAAGCTCGCGCACGACGCGGCGATGTCGCTCGTCGCCGAGGCCCGCCTCGAGCTCGTCGACGTCCCGGTCGAGATGCCCAAGCCGGGGGTCGCGTGGGGGCTTTTGTCGTCGCTCAACACGGCCGCGTTCCACCTCGACTTCGAGAGCCAGCACCTCGACGAGCTCGACGAGGTGCACCGCGCCGGTGTCGAGCTGATGATGAACCTGCGACCGAGCGGTTTGTACAAGGCGATCCGCCGTCGCCACGAGCTGATGGTCGCGTCGGCACGGATCTGGTCGGACGTCGACGTGCTCCTCACGCCGACGACGCCCACGACCGCGTTCCGGGCCGAGGGGACGCTCAGCGGCACGGTCGCGGGCCGCGAGGTGAACCTCATGGGCTTGTCGGCGGCGTTCACGGCGCCGTTCAACATGACGGGCCAGCCGGCGGCGAGCATCCCCGTCGGGCTCGTCGACGGCCTGCCCGCCGCGCTCCAAGTGGTGGCCGCGCGCCACGGCGACGACCTCTGCCTCGGCGCCGGCGCGCTCCTGGAGCGCCTGCGACCGTGGCCGAAGTTCGCGCCGTTGGCGTACGAGTAAGGCGGCGTCGCCCCGAAGGGCTTGACCGACCGGTCAAGTAACATGGCACCCGTGACCGACGTGGCGCGTCGGCCGGGTGACCCCGACGGGGCATCCAGGCCCGCCAAGCCCAGGAAGCAGGAGCAGGAGCCGGCGAGCGAGGAGATCGTCGAGGTCGCCCCCGGCATCCTGCGCATGCAGCTGCCGATCTGGATGCCCGGCCTCGGCCACGTGAACACGTACGGACTCCTCGACGAGCGCGGCCTCGC
>DATFPZ010000217.1:0-13276 GCA_035264545.1 Acidimicrobiia bacterium | reverse complement strand
GGAGAATCGACCATGGAAGGCAAGAAGGACGACATCAAAGGTCGGGTCAAAGAAGCGACCGGTGACCTGACCGACGACGACGAACTCAAGCGCGAAGGCAAGACGGATCGCGCCGCCGGCTCGGTCAAGGACAAGCTCGAGCGGGCGAAGGACAAGGGTGAGGAGTTCGTCGACAAGGCGAAGGACCGGCTCCAGCGCAAGTAGCTGACCGCTTCGTCCGACTACGCCCGGGGTTTTCCCCGGGCGTAGTCGCGCGCTCGCGCGGTCGGGCGGCGTCCAGGTCAGGGCGTCGTCGTGCTCGGCGTGGTATGCGTGGTCGTGGGCGCGCTGGTGGACGGCTCCGACGTGGTCGTGGATGACGTCGGCGAATCCGCGGTTTCGGTCTGCGGCATCGACGGCGGGGACGATTGCGGGGCGGGCGTTTGATCGTTCCCGACGTCGGAGACGAGCGCGCTGGACGCGGGCGCCGGAACGGACGTCGGAGCCTTTGCCACCGATGGCGCCGGTGCGGCCGGTAGACCCGCGCTCGGGGCCGGCTGCGTCGGCTTCGGGCTCGGGCTCGGGCTCGACGCGGTATCCGAACCCCGCGTGAGCGCGGTCATACCGGCGAACCCGACAGCGAACGCAAGGACACACGCCGCAACGAGCGCCGCGCGCTGCTTTCGCGACTGGCCGCCGGTCTCGTCGCCGGCGATCTGGCCGCCGCCTTCCCCGCCAGCAACCGGCGGGGTCGGCTCGTCAGGTGTGAACGCTTCACGGACGGCCGCGGTCGCGGGAGAAACGGGCACGCTGGCAGCGTTCCGCATCGACCGCGGCCGCTAAACGCCGCCGTATCAACGACCGACGGCGTTCTCCAGTTGTCGCTTGGTCATCTTGGAGCGGCCCTTGACGTTCTTCTGGCGGGCCTCCTCGTAGAGCTGGTCCCGGGTTCTCCCGCCGGGGCCGCGGTGAGACCGCATCCCGCCCCGGCGCCCGGAGGAGATGTCCTTGGTCGACGTGCGGCTGGCCTGCTTCGCCTCGCCACTGCGTGCCCGCTCCTTGTTGACGGTCCGGGCCGCGATCTCCTCGGCTTCGTCGGAGCGGCCCCGCTCCTCGAGGCCCTCCTTGACGTGCTCGTACTGCCGCTCTCGCTTGGAATTCCATGCTCGTTGCGGCATCAACCCTCACCTCCTGGCGATATCTCTTCCCTGAGTGCATGCCCGCCCGGGGGGCCACAGAAACGATGCGGTTTCGCCGCCTCGATCGCGCGGGTACCGACACAACGAGAGGTTTTGTGCGCACGTGCGAAGAGGAGCGCAATGGAGGTCGCGTACTCACTCGCCAGCGAGGAGCTGCACCCGCGAGAAATGGTCCGTGCCGCGAGCCGTGCCGAGGAGACCGGCTTCCGGAGCGTGTGGGTCTCGGATCACTTTCATCCGTGGATCGATCGCCAAGGCCAGAGCCCGTTCGTCTGGTCGGTGATCGGTGGGATCGCCGCCACCACCGAGCTTCGGGTCGGGACGGCGGTGACGTGTCCCCTCATTCGCACGCACCCTGCGATCGTCGCCCAGGCGGCGGCGACGTCGGCGGCGATGCTGGCGGGACGGTTCTCGCTCGGCGTGGGCACCGGCGAAGCCCTCAACGAGCACGTCCTCGGTGACCGGTGGCCACCGGCGGACGTCCGGCTCGAGATGCTGGAGGAAGCAGTCGCCGTGATGCGCAAGCTCTGGGAGGGCGGCCAGCAGTCGCACGAGGGCAAGCACTATCGCGTCGAGAACGCTCGCCTCTACACGCTTCCCGACGACCCCGTCCCCGTGATGGTGTCGGGGTTCGGCGCCAAGTCGGCCGCGCTGGGCGGACGGATCGGAGACGGGTACATCGGCAGCGCCCCCGACGCCGACCTGCTCAGTACCTTCGACGAGGCGGGTGGCGCGGGCAAGCCGAAGTTCGCTGGCATCAAAGTGTGCTGGGCGAACGACGAGGCCGCCGCGCGCCGGACCGCGTACGAGCTGTGGCCCAACCTCGGCCTCCCCGGCCAGCTCGCGCAGGAGCTGGCGTTGCCGGCGCTCTTCGAGCAAGCGGTCGACCTGGTGGCGGAGGAGCAGGTGACGAGCATGGTTCCGTGCGGACCAGATCCCGAACGTCACCTCGACACGATTCGAAAGTACGCCGACGCGGGCTACGACTCGGTCTTCGTGCACCAGATCGGACCCGACCAGGAAGGGTTCCTCCGCTTCTATGGCGAGGAGGTCCTGCCCAAAATATGAAGCCGCCGATGCTGGCGAAAGCCATCGGATACCGCCGTGGACCAACAGGCAACACTCGAGCTCGTCCCCGCGTTGCGCGCGCCGCGCGCGGCGCGAGCGTTCGTCGCTGAGACTCTCACCGCCTGGGACGTCCCGGGCCAAGAGGTCGAGGCGGCGAAGCTCGTCGTGAGCGAGCTGGTGACCAATGCCGTGCTCCACGCCCCGGAGAGCCCGACGATCAGCTTGGACCTCCGCCTGACTGACGGCGCGGTGCGCGTCCTGGTCACGGACGGCGGTCTCGGTGAGCCCGAGCGCCGAGTCCACCCCGATCCGGGGACGTCCGAGGTCGGCCGCGGCATCAGGCTCGTAGACGCGTTCACCGAGCGGTGGGGCACCGAGACGCACGGGCGGGACGGCAAGACCGTCTGGTGCGAACTGCGTGCCGACGCGCCGACGACGCGCTGATCAGGCCGGGACGCGGAGGACGACGAAGGCGATGTCGTCGCGCGGCTTACCACCGTGGAACTCGTTCAGGGCACGGTCGATGGCCTTGACGATGTCGTCGGCGCTTGATCCCGTGCACGACACCAATGTGTCCGCGAGCCGTTCCTCGCCGAAGAAGCCGTCCGTGTTGCGAGCGTCGGTCACACCGTCCGTGTACAACAGGATCGCGTCACCGGGACCGAGCCGCACGATGCGGTCCACCGACGCCAGATCGGGGAACGGACCAAGAACGCGGCCGCGGGCGGGAACGCTCTCGACTTCGCCTCGGGCCCGAAGGATGAGCGGGAGCGGATGGCCCGCGCATGAGATCGTGAGGCGCGCGCCCTCGCCCTCGGGCCGCAGACGAACGTAGGCGGCGGTACAGAACTGCTCCTCGCTCTGACGAAGGACCACCTCGTTCACGAGGTTCAGCACGAGTCGAGGTCGTCGAGTCTGGATGGCGGCGGCGCGGGTGGTGTATCGAACGAGGGCTGCGAGCGCCGCCGCTTCCGGACCCTTGCCGCAGACGTCGCCGATGACGATCGACCAGTCGCTGCGAGCGCTCTCGAACACGTCGTAGAAATCGCCGCCGACGTCGCTTCCGTCTCGAGCCGCCTCGTAGTGCGCGGCGATCTCGACACCGGCAATCTCGGGGAGGTGGGGAGGAAGCAGGCTCTGCTGGAGCGTCTCGGCCAGTTGCGCGAGGCCGGCGCGGCTCGCGCGCAGCTCGCGCTCCGTCTCCGTACGTTCGATGAACTGACCGATCTGCGCCCCGGCGGCGTCCATCATCTCGAGGACGTCGTCGTCGGGCTCGCGATTCTCGGCGGCGAAGAACTCCATCACGCCGAGCACGTCGCGCCCGCGCCGGATGGGGACGCCAAATCCACCGTGCAAGCCGTCAGCGGCGGCGACCTCTGCACGGGTGAAGTTGGGATCTCCCGCCACGTCTGGAATCCACGCCGGCGTCCCTTGGGCCCAGACACGTCCGGGGAGCACGCTGCCCATGCGAATCGTCGTGCGCGCGCTGACCTCCTCGAAGGCGGTCGCATTGCTGTCGGGCGCGCGCCAGGTGGCAAGGCAGCGCAGGACCGAACGTTCGATGTCGAGCCCCCACAGCACGCCCACGTCCCAACCGAGCGCCTCGCACACGATTCGGAGGAGCTTCTGGCCCGCCTGTTCGATCGAGTGCGCCTCCTCCAGCGTGCTGGCGATCTCGTACTGGGCCCGGAGCCGGTTCTCGGCCCGCCTTCGAGCCGTCAGGTCGAGCGACATGGAGGCCACACCGACCAGATGGCCGCGATCGTCGTGCAAGGGGGAATCGACGACGTGGGCGGTGACGATCGCACCGCCCTCCCGTCGGATCGCGAGCTCGCCCTGCCACGTGCGTCCGGCCCGGAGCGCTTCGTGGATCTCGCGGGCGAGCTCTTTCGGAACGGGTTCGGCGGCGAAGTCGGCGGAGTCGCGCCCGATCAGCTCGGAGGCAGGACGACCGAAGAAGACCTCCGCATGCGGGTTGCACGACTGGATCGTGCCGGCGAGGTCCGTGACGATGATGGCCGACTGCATCTCGCGCAGCAGTGGCGAGTCGAGGCGTGCCCACCGGGGAACCTCAGACCCTCCCATGGCCATCGGCCGCACACCTCCCGGGGGTCCCGGCGCGAGGGAGCCGTTGCAGACTATCTCGCGCCCGTTTCGCCTCTCCTGCCGGATGCCCCGGTTACCGAAGTGCGGCTCCGTGTTCGGGTGCTTGTCTCTCCGTACGATGCCGGGTGATACTCACGGGGCGCCGCCTCTGTGGGCCCCGTCGTGAGGGCACGGGCGACCGCGTGTGCGAGAGCCCGACGGGGAGCGATGCCAGAGCCCGACCTTCGGGTCGCCGTCCATGCTGCCGAAGGCGGAATGAGGATCGAGCTCGTGGGTGAGCTCGACGTGGCGACCGCGCCCGAGCTTCAGCGCCGCGTCGACGAGATCACAAGCGCCGACGGCGACGCGTGGATCGATTGCACCGCGCTCACCTTCGCCGATTCATCCGGGCTCGACACCCTGACGCGCCTGGCAAAGGCGCTGCGCGAGCAGGACCGACGACTGGTGTTGACCAACCTTCGCCCGTTGGTGCGGCGGGCGATGGACGTGCTGCAGATCACCGAGCTCTTCGATCTCGAAGAGGCGCCCTGATCATGACTTTCGTGCGGCTGCCTTCCCGCCTTTGCGGCCCGCTGACTTCTTCTGCTGCGTCGTGCCGCCCTGGGAAGCGGTGCTTCGCGAGCGTGAACCTGAGCCGGACTTCTTCCCACCGCGGCTGGAGGCGCCGGGCGAGTTCGAGATGCGGGCGGCTCGGCTCTTCGACATGCCCTTCTTCTTCAGTCGTTCGTATTGCCTCTCGTTCTTCACACCCGGTCTCTTGTTCGGCATCTGGGCCTCCTGTTCTTCGGTTGTGTGGTCTGTACCCAGGCGTACGGTTCCGCATGCTCAGCGACACAACCGGCGGATGAACACGTAGAGAAGTACGGAAACGGCGAGCCAGACCGCGAGCGCGACGGCCTCCACCGCTCCCCCGGGAATGCGTGTGAACAGTCCCCATGCCGTGAGCGCGAAGACGACGAGCGCTACGGCGCCGATGATCGCTCCGACCGCATCGCCCTCGGCCTGGTGTTGCCCCTCTTTCTTCTCGATGAGCGTGAGACTGGCCGGCAGGATGGCCGGGAAGCCGAGGAACAGCCCGCCGGCCCGGCTCCCGAAGGCCAGCGTCACGATCCCGGCGACGACGGACACGGCGACCCCGAATGCGAACCGAAGGGCGAGGTCGCGAGGCTGAACGGAGCCAAGCGCGTCACGGTCGAAGCGAACCCGGGTCCGACCTTCGAAGAAGCTCCGCAGGTTGCGGGGCGAGGAGCGATTCGTCCGTATCACCGCAACACCAGGAAGTACGACGCGCCGGCCACCGCGAACCAGCCGACGAAGGAGACGGCTGAGCCATAGACGGCGTCGAGCCGATCGATGGCGACGGCCGCCAGGACGCAGAACAACACCATGGCGATGGCGCCGAACACCATCGCCAGCGCCTGCTCGCCGGCCTCCGGCGAGCCGTCGGTGAGGAGCGTGATCGTCAGCGCGGCCAGGGCAATCGACGGCGCCGCTGCGAACAGGCCAGAGAAGCTCTTCGGCTGCACGGACTCACCGATCAGCGCGAACGCGGCGACGAAGACGCCGCCGACGAGGCCCTTGGCCAGAACGATCGCGATGTCCCCCATCGGCACGTCTCCCCGGGGGCGTTCGTGCCCGGAAACCCCGCCGCGCTAACCGCCTCGCGGCCGATCTGCTGGTGCGCGCTTCTCTACGCTCGTTCCCGGTCCCGGATGACGCTGATGAGGCTGCCGCGCGCCACGATCTCGACTTGGCGAGGGGTGAGGCGGTGGCGCATGAGGTATGTCTCGCCCTTGGTCTCGTTCACGACCTCGACGCGTTCACCTCGGCGGAGTTGCTCAGCCGGCTCGGCGATCGCGAAGACGTCCCCCTGGTCGATGCGGTCATAGTCGCCGGGATCCGTGAACGTCAGCGGCAGCACGGCGAAGTTCACGAGGTTTTGCCCGTGGATGCGGGCGATGCTCTTGGCCAGCACGGCACGGAGCCCGAGGTACCGGGGGACGATCGCGGCATGCTCCCGGCTCGAGCCCTGCCCGTAGTTGTCGCCCCCGACCACGAAGTGGTCACCCGCCTCGCGCGCCCGCTGCGGGTACGTCTCGTCGACGACGTCGAAGGCGAAGTCGGCCATCGCCGGGATGTTGCTGCGGTATGGGAGCACGCGGGCTCCGGCCGGCATGATCTCGTCGGTCGAGATGTCATCGCCGAGCGTCAGCAGCACCGGGCCCGCGACACGATCCGGCAGCGGGTCGAACTCCGGCAGTGAGACGATGTTCGGCCCCTTCTCGAGCTGCACGTCGCGTCCGTCGACCGGGGGCACGAGCATCTCAGTATTCGCGTAGCTGCGCGTGGGCGATTCGTAGCGCGGGTAGGGAATGCCGAGATCGCGAGGGTCGGTGATCGCGCCGGTGAGCGCAGCGGCGGTCGCGGTCTCGGGGCTGCAGAGGTAGACCTCGTCCTCCTTGGTCCCCGAGCGCCCGGGGAAGTTGCGCGGGAACGTGCGCAGGCTCGCCTTGCCCGTCGCGGGAGCCTGCCCCATCCCGATGCACCCGTTGCAGCCGGCTTGATGGAGCCGGGCGCCACCGGCGATCAACGCGAGGAGCCAGCCCTCACTCGTCAGCGCCTCGAGCGTCTGCCGCGAAGTTGGGTTGACGTCGAAGGAGACGCGCTCGTGAGTTTGCCGGCCGCTCACCATCATCGCCGGAACGGCAAAGTCGCGCAGGCCCGGGTTGGCCGACGACCCGATGACGACCTGGTACACGTCGCGCCCTGCGACCTCGCGCACTGGGACGACGTTGCCGGGGCTCGAGGGGCAGGCGATGAGCGGCTCGAGGGTGGACAGATCGATCTCGTCGGTGTGCTCGTAGGTGGCGTCGGGATCGGCGCGCAGCTCCCGCCAATCGTCCTCACGGCCCTCGGAGGCGAGGAAGCGGCGAACCTCGTCGTCGGACGGGAAGACGCTCGTGGTGGCGCCGAGCTCGGCGCCCATGTTCGCGATCACGTGCCGGTCCATCGCCGACAGCTGCTCGAGGCCCGGACCGTGATACTCGATGATCCTGCCGAACCCGCCGTCGACGTCGTGTCGTCGCAGCATCTCGAGGATCACGTCCTTGGCGCTCACCCATTCGGGGAGCTCGCCGACCAGCCGGACGCCCCAGATCTCCGGCATCGTGAAATGGAACGGCTCGCCGGCGATCGCGAGCGCGACCTCGAGGCCGCCGGCCCCGATGGCCAGCATGCCCAGCGACCCGGCGGCGCAAGTGTGGCTGTCGGACCCGAGCATCGTCTTGCCCGGGGCGCCGAAGCGCTGCATGTGCACCGGGTGGCTGACGCCGTTGCCCGGTTTGCTGAACCACAGGCCGAACCGGCTGCACGCGCTCTGGAGGAACACGTGGTCGTCGGCGTTGCGGAAGTCGGTCTGGAGGACGTTGTGGTCGATGTACTGGGCCGACAACTCGGTGTGCGCCCGATCGAGGTCCATCGCCTCGAGCTCGAGCATGACCATGGTGCCCGTGGCGTCCTGCGTGAGCGTCTGGTCGATCCGAATGCCGATCTCGGAGCCCGGGTTCATCTCGCCGTCGGCGAGGTGCTCGGCGATGAGCTTCTGCGCAACGTTTCGAGCCATGGTCCTCAGCCTCGCAGACCCCGCGCCATGAGGTGAACCGACCATCGGTTTCCACGGGATGTGACGGAGGGTACAAAGGGGTCAGCTATGAACCCGGCCGAGCGGGTCGTGCGAGGCGTCGATGCGTTCCAACAGCGCCATCGGGCCCCGGGTTTCGTGTTCGGCGTCATCAAGAAGTTCGGCGATGACCGAGCCGGCTCGCTGGCCGCGCTCATCGCCTACTACACCTTCCTCGCCCTGTTCCCGCTGCTCCTGTTGCTCGTGACGATCCTTGGGTTCGTAGCGCAGAACAGCCCCGACTTCCGGGACCGGCTCGTCGACTCGACGCTGTCGGAGTTCCCCATCATCGGTGATCAAATCGCAAGGAACGTCGACTCGCTCCGCGCGACGGGCCTCGGTCTCGTGATCAGCCTGATCGGCCTGGCCTGGGGCTCATTGGGATTCACGCAAGCGGGGCAGCATGCCATGGCGGAGGTCTGGAACGTTCCCGGCGTCGACCGTCCCGGGTTCTTCCCGCGGCTCGCGCGCGGCGCCTCGATCATCGGCGTGCTCGGTCTCGGTGCCGTCGTCACGACGGTCTTCTCCGGGTTCGGCGTCTTCAACTCGAGCGTGCCTGCGCTTCGAGGCTTGACGCTGCTCGTGTCCGTCGTCCTCAACGTGGCGATCTCGCTGGCCGGCTTCCGACTGCTCACACCGAGGGTCATCCCCTCGCATGATCTGGTGCCCGGCGCGGTGCTCGCCGGCTTGGCGTGGAGCGTCCTCCAGTTGATCGGCGGGTACCTCGTCAGCGAGAGGCTCGAGCAGATGAGCGAGGTCTACGGGTTGTTCGCGATCGTCCTCGGGCTCCTGTTCTGGCTGTCGCTCGGCGCGCAGATGAGCCTGTATGCCGCCGAGCTCAACGTCGTGCTGGCGCGGCACCTGTACCCGCGCAGCATCGTGCAGCCGCCGCTCACCGAGCCCGACCGCGATGCCCTCCGGCAGCTCGCGCAAAAGGAGGAACGTCGACCGGAAGAGCGAGTCAGAGTCGACTTCGTCGACGAGGCCTCCGACGACCGGCCGCGAGAGGAACGAGCGCGCGCGGAGTCTCCCCCGCGCGCGCCGACCGCCCCTACGCCGGCACCTCAGCAGGACGGGCAACGAGATAGACGAACACCCCGAGGATCGGGAAGAAGAGGATGAAGACGAACCATCCCGCCTTCGCCCACCCGCTGTGATCCGTGCGGCGGAAGTTGTCGACGAACGCCCAGAGGATCACGAACAGGACGAGGACGAACAGCGAGAAGAGGGCCAGCGTCCAGAAGACGCTGAGGAGTGGGTAGTCGTACGCGAGCACGGGAAGCTCCTCGAGTCGGTTGTGTGATTGCGTCGACGCTACGGACGACGACGCGACCAGGCATCACCCCAACCGGGTGATCGTCATCGCAGGTTGCCGCATTTGCACAACGATCGGGCGTTTGTGCCCGAGTTCGCGCGCGTAGATTTCCCGGACCATGTCGGCGGTGCACGCGCGGTCGCCATCGGGCCTCGCGCCGGGCGCGCCGCGTGACCCGAGGCGCCAGGTCGGGTCGGTAGGGTCGGGCGATGGCATGGTCGCCGGATCGGGACGCGTTGCGCGGTCGGGTGGCGGTCGTCGCGGGGGCCACCCGAGGTGCGGGGCGGGGCATTGCGGCTGCGTTGGGTGAGGCGGGCGCGACCGTCGTGTGCACGGGTCGCAGCTCGAGGACGGGATCAACGCGGTCCGACTACGACCGGGCCGAGACGATCGAACAGACGGCCGAGCTCGTCACGGAGCTCGGCGGCACCGGGGTCGCGGCCGTCGTCGATCATCTCGATCCCGGCCAGGTCGGCGCCCTGGCGGAGCGGATCCGGCGAGAGCACGGCCACGTCGACGTGCTCGTCAACGACATCTGGGGCGCCGAACTGCTGAAAGGCGGTCCGACGGACTGGAACAAACCGATCTGGGAGCTCGATCTCGACGACGGCCTGCGAATCCTCAGGCTCGCCATCGACACGCACCTCATCACCTCCCACCACCTGCTGCCGCTGCTCATCGACGAGCCGGGCAGTCTGCTCGTCGAGGTGACGGACGGCACCGCCGAGCACAACGCGTCGCGGTACCGGATCTCGGTGTTCTACGACCTGGCCAAAGTGGCGGTGAACCGGCTGGCTTTCTCCCAAGGACACGAGCTCGAACCCTTCGGCGCGACCGCAGTCGCTGTCACGCCGGGATGGCTCCGCTCGGAGATGATGCTCGAGGCCTTCGGCGTCTCCGAGAAGAATTGGCGAGAGTCCGATATCGCCCCACCCGACTTCGCGCTCTCGGAATCGCCTCGATACGTCGGTCGCGCTGTCGTCGCGTTGGCATCAGATCCCGACCGGGCGAGATGGAACCAGCAATCGGTCAACTCCGGTCAGCTCGCGCTCGAATACGGGTTCACCGATGTCGACGGCTCGCAGCCCGACATGTGGCGCTTCATCGAGGAGGTCCGCGAGCCCGAGCTCGACGCTTCCCTCGACGACTATCGGTGATCCCTCCTTCGCGTCAGCCGAGCGCCGGACGCCTGTGGCGCCTCGCCGAGGAGCTCGAAGAGGTCGGTCTCCCGAAGGGCGGCAGCGAGCAGTTCCGCGAGATGCTGCTGGAGGAGATCGATCAGGTCCTCCGGCCAGCAGTCCACGAGCGGCGCATCGCCAGCAGCGGCACGATCCTCGAACCCGCGGCCGACCCGGACCGCTGGACGACCGGAACGCAACTCGACATCGCGCGCACGCCGGTCGTGCATCAGCCGCTCGGCGCGGCGCGCCGCTTCGCCGACGGACTTTCGAGCTGGCTCGTTCGCCGCGCGGACGGCAACGACGAGTGGGTCGTGTTCGACCGGCCTGCCGGCTCCGAACGAGACCTCGTGGTGTTGTCCGGCGCGCTGGATGCCACGATCGTCCAACGGCACCCCTCGGGCTCGGTTCGTGTCGTGGGGGGCTTCGGCGTCCTCCGGTGGGTCGAGCTTGCGTGGCACTACGAGCCGCCCGTTTCGACCTGGATCGACAGCGTCACCGCTCCCCCGTTCATCGGCGAACGAGACGTGCTCGAGGCGATGCTGGAGTTCGCCGTTCATGACCTCGGGTCATGGGGCATCGGCTCGCTCCTCGTCTATCGGCCCAACCCGGAACCCGGTCCCGCCGTCGAGGAGCGACTCCCGACGCCGCCGCCGCTACGGATCCGCACCGCCTCACACCTCGCGCCGTTGCGGCACGCTCTCGCCCAGGTCGACGGCGCGGCGGTGTTCGACGCCGAGGGTGTGCTCCGACAACTCGGTGTGCGCCTGGTGCCGAGCGCGACCGCGGAGGACGAGGTCGAAGCGTTCGGTGGTACCCGCCACACCTCCGGGCGCCGCTACAGCTTCGACGACCCGTCCGCGACCGTCGTTGCGGTGAGCGCGGACGGCCCCGTGTCGGTGTTGCGGAACGGCGCCGTCCTCGGCCGATCACCGGATGGACCGTTCTCGCCGTGAGCGAATCCGAGCGGACACCGATCGTCCGGGACGACCGTCCACAACAACGGTTCGTGCTCGAGAAGGACGGCGCGGTGGGCGAGCTCGCGTACGAAATCGACGGCGATCATCTCTTTCTTCTGCACACCGAGGTTGCCGACGCGCTCCGCGGTCAGGGCGTCGCAGGCCAACTGGTCACCGCCGCCGTGGGACGGGCGATCGATGACGGCCTCACCGTGGTTCCTTGGTGCCCGTACGCCCGCCGGTGGCTGCACGAGCACCCCGACGTGGCGGGCACCGTCGCAGTCGATTGGGCCACGCCGCCGCCGAACGCAGGGTGACGCGGCAAACACTCCGTCAGCGCGTGGCGCTGTGGAACCCGTCGGCGACGCCGCGCAGATAGTCGACCGCGGCGTCGTACACGCTCGGCACGGGCACGTACGCGCGGAAGTCCGTGACGCCCGCTTCGACGAGCGGCCGCACGCGTTCCATCGTGGCGTCGAGGTCGAGGCTGCGGTCTTCGCGCCGCACCGTCGGAAGCGTGCCGGCGACCTGGATGGCATCGGCGTCACCGCCCGCGGCTCCCACGACTTCGCGCATGCGCGGGATGCTGGCGGTGAGGTCGTGAGCATCATCGCCCCACGGGATCCAGCCGGAACCGAACCGCGCCAGTCGCCGTGCCACTCGTTCGTTGAGACGGCCGCTCACCCAGATCGGCACGCCGCCAGGTTGGCGCGGCTTCGGCATCATGTGGATCGCCTCGAACGCGACGCCGGCGAGATCGACCTTGGCGCGCGGCTCCCGCCAGAGCGTCTGACACACCTCGAGGGTGAGATCGAGTTGGCGTCCTCGACTCCCGAAGTCGAGGCCTGCGGCCTCGTACTCCTCGCGCTGCCAGCCGATGCCGACACCGAGATCGAGCCGGCCGCCCGACAGCACGTCGAGCGTCGCCGTGGCCTTCGCCAGCACGACGGGGCGGCGCAGGGCCGCGATGAGAATGTTCGTGCAGAGCCGGACGCGCGACGTCATGCCGCACAACACCGAGAGCGTCGTCAGCGGCTCGAGCCAGTGGCCGTCGGGACCGGTCGGCTGCTTGCCACCCTCCACGCCCCCGCTCTCGGGTCGACCGTACGCATCCAAGTGCTCGCCGAAGACGACATGGTCCGACAGCAGCACTCGGTCGATGCCCGCCGCATCCGCCGCGCGCGCGGTGTCGAAGACCGGCTGCCACGTCCCGGGATCCTCGGCTGCATACGTGCGCAGCATCATCGAAAGCTGCGGGGTGGTCATGCCGAGGACGTTAGGTGATGTGGTCGCAATGCCCTAGCGGGAGCTGAGCGGCAGGTGCTCGATGCTGCCGTTGACGTCGATGGTTGACCCGACCGGAACAGCTTCACGAGGCTCAGCTCCCGGCTGTATCTAACATCTGTGTGATTGCGTCGGGAGGTTGGACAACGTGAGAACAGTCGTCGTCGGAGCGTCGAGCGGGCTCGGGCGCTCCATCGGGATCGGGCTCGCCCAGCGCGGCGCGCACGTGGCGATGCTGGCCCGGCGCCGAGAGCGCCTCGACGCCGGTGCTCGTGAAGCCGGTCCCGAGAGTCTCGCGATCGAGTGCGATGTCACCGACGAGACGTCGTGCCGAGCGGCAATCGACAAGGCGGCGTCCGGACTCGGAGGGATCGACGCGCTCGTGTACACGCCGGCCATCGGTCCGTTGTCTCGCCTCGTCGACACCGACGCCGACACCTGGCGGCGCGTGTTCGACACGAACGTTACGGGCGCCGCGCTCGTCACGGCGGCTGCTATCCCCCATCTCG
>DATFPZ010000216.1:0-4381 GCA_035264545.1 Acidimicrobiia bacterium | reverse complement strand
CACACCGGTACCGCAGGCCGCCCTCTCGTTCCTCGACCGGCTCCAGGCCGAGCTTCTCGGCATAGAAGGTACGGGCCCGCTCGAGGTCCTGGGCCGGGAGCCGGGTCGAGACTTCAGCGCTTTCTAGCAATGTCATACGAGTTACGACCTCCCGTGCCGCCGGCGCTCATCGGTGACGCGGCGGACCGCCTGGCGGGTGGCTACGGACGGCGGGCGGGTTGCTGCACCAGTCGCTCGCTCAACTCCCGCAGCTGCAGCCGAGCGGCAGGGTCGTACGCCTGCGGATGCGCCCGGGACTCGCGCCGGCGATCGAAGTAGCGACCCGTGACCCCGTCGAGATCGGGGTCGGCCACGAGCCGCTGGGTGGCGGCGACGCCGTCCTCGACCGAGCTGGCCGGCTGGGCACCGGCGGCGACGACGATCTTCGTCGGCATGTACGTGGAGGGGTGAAGACTGTTGACCGTCACCGTGCCGGCGTCGAGCTCCTCGGCGAGATCGAACGTGAACATGATCTGCGCGAGCTTGCTCTGGCAGTACGCCTGGATCCCGTTGTAGTCGCGCTCGAGCATCACGTCGTCGAAGTCGATGGGAGCTTGTCCGGCCGAGCTGACGTTGACGACGCGCGCTGGCGCGGACCACACGACGAGAGGCAGGAGCGACCGCGTCAGCAGGAAGTGCGCCAGGTAATTGACGGCGAAGCGCAGCTCGTACCCGTCACGGCTCTCCAGACGAGAGCCGTCGCCGGGCAGGTTGGTGCCGATTCCGGCGTTGTTCACGAGCGCGTCAAGCCGATCGTGATCGCGGGCGACCTGCTGGGCAAGATGACGGACGTCGTCGAGACTCGAGAAGTCCGCGACGTAGGTGCCGAGGTCCGCGTTCCCGGTGTGGTCTCGAATCTCGGTTTCGGTGTCGCGAAGCCGTCCGGCATCTCGTCCGTGCAGCAGCAGCCGGGCGCCGCCGCGAGCGAGCTCGACCGCGAGCGCCCGACCGAGGCCGTCGGTCGAACCCGTGATCAGGACGGTTTGCTCTGCGAATGGCCTCATGAAGGATCACCTCGAAGGATTCCGACGGGGTCCAGAGGCCACGAACGTTTGGCCCGACGCCCGTGTTCCCGATCTGGCTCAGGCGGGCGCGAGCAGCCGTTCCTGCAGGAACGCGAGGACCTGCTCGAGTGCGGCCCGGGTCGGATGGCCGGGTTCGTCGACGAGATCGAGGGTGAGCACCGAGTGCGCTCGCTTCTTGATCCCGTGCGGATTGCCGCGGGAAGAGTCAATCTCCACCGCGATGAACGCGTCGCCCAGCTCGCGGCGCAGGGTCTCGAAGCGCTCGGGAGGCACCGCCGGGTCGGCGCTGAACCGGAGCCCGAGCACGCACGCGCCCTGGGCGGCGCGTTCCTTCACCCGTTCGAAGTCCGCGTCGCTGATCCCGACGGACGCCTTGCGCTTGTTGCCGACGGGAAACGGCAGCGACGGCTGACTGAGGACGGGCGCGAGCATCGTCTCGTCGACCATCATCCCGAGGGCGAACCCGCCGGTGAAGCACATGCCGACCGCCCCGACCCCGCGGCCTCCACACTCGGCGTGGGCGTCCGCGGCGAGCTTGCGCAGCCAACCGGTGATCGGGTGCGTGCGGCCGACGGCCATCGTGACGAACTCCCGTGCGACACAGGCGTGTGAGATCGAGCGCAACGTGTAACCCCAGCCGAAGGGCTTGCCGGGTGTGCCGAACAGCGACGGCATGTACACGGTGAACCCGGCGTCGACGACGCGCCGGCCGAACGCGATCGCCTCCGGGTGCAACCCGGGGACCTCGTGGATCACGATCACCGCCGGCCCGTTGCCGGCGCGGAACACCGGCCGGCTGGTGCCGTCGTGCGTGAACGTCGACTCTGCGAAGCCGTCCAGCTGAGCTTCTGGCATCGCGCTTCATACCTCCGACGGGCTCACGTCGTCGAGCTCCCGGTCGGCCGGTTCGGGCAGCCACGGCATCACGAACGCGGCCGCGAGCAGCGGCGCGACACCGCAGATCGCGATGGCAGGCCCCAACCCACCCACCACGTCATCGAGGTTCGTCGCCAACAGGAGGCCCGCCGCCGAGCCGGTGACCGCGCACACGAGGAGGAGCGCGTTCGACGTGCCGCGCACCTCCGTCGGGAACAGCTCGGTGTCGAAGGCGGCCAGCACGATTGCGGCGCCGCTGGCGGCGACGATCGCGAACGTCGACGCGAACCACAGCACAGCGCCGTTCCCGAGGAAGAATGTCATCTGGAAGATGGTCGCGACGACGAGTCCCACGATCGCGACCGGTCGCCGGCCGCGGGTCTCCGCGAGCTTGCCGGCGATGATGATGCCCAACAGGCCTGGTATGCCGGCGGTGACGGCGCGGAAAACTGCGATCAAGGTGTTCGAGAACCCGTGTTCGTCGGTCAGGAACCGGTTCGTCAGCTGCGCCGAGGGCGCGCTGAAGAAGTTCGTGAGGAACGCGGCGAGCGCGAGGAGAAGGAATCGGAAGCCATAGGCGCGCTCGAACACCTCACGCACGCGGCCGCGCCGAGCTGCCCTTCGCGCGAGATCGGTGTACCGGCCTGTCTCCCGCAGGCTGCGCCCGAGCCGGGGGAGCAGGAAGATCGTGAGCGCGCTGATACCGAAGGCGATCCGCCACGCCTGTGGCGCGATGTCGGAGATGGGCAGGAGCACGACTGCGATCGCGAAGCCCGCGCCGTACGCGAGCGCGAGCATCGACAGCGCATAAGCCCGGGCGCCTTCCGGCGCCTCTTCGACCGCCGCGATCCCGGCCACGACGAACGCGCCGTTGGCGAATGCCCGGGTCATGGCCTGCGCGCCGGTGAAGATGATGAACCCCGGCGCCACCGCCGAGATCGCGTTGGTGACGCACACGCCGGCGAAGCAGATCAGGAGGAGGCGCCGCCGCCCCTGCCGGTCGGCGAGCGCGCTCGCGACGAGCGAGATGAGCACCCCTCCCCGGGAGACGGCGAGCGCCAGGCCGAGACCCCGGTTGGATGCGCCGAACGTCTTCGTCACCGAGTCGGCGGTCTGCCCGAAGAGCGCGCCGCCGAAGTTCGCCAGCGCCGCGATCGCCGCCACCGTCCCGAGCAGCGCGATCGCTTGAGGTGCAAACGGCACCGGTGGCAGCAGCGGCGAGCGGCGGCGGGGTTCAGGCGGCGGTGGCCGATCTTCGAGCGCGGCCTCGAGCCGCGCGCCGGCGTAGCGGAGCGTTCGGCGCTCACCTCGCCGAAGGAACGGGCCGAGGAACCACTCGAAATACGGCACGCGCGTCGGGTTCTCGATCTCGAGGGCGACCTCGGTTGCGTCGTCTCCGGCGGCACGTGTCTCGAGTCGCTGGCGCGCGCCCGTGTTGGCCCAATCGGGAAGCGGCCCGCTGAGCGCGCCATCAGCGTCGGCGGTGAGCCCGAGGACGCGTCGCGCGGTCTCCTGCACCGCGGCCGGCGACGCCCCGACGGTCAGGACCACAGGCCGAGGCACGTGCGGCATGCTAGGGCGTTCACCTTCGATCACTGTCGCAAGGAGCGTCCATGCCGAAGTTGAAGCCCGGTGACAAAGCCCCTGACTTCGCGCTCAGTGACCAGCGCGGAAAGACCGTGAAGCTCAAGGACTTCCGGGGCAAGAAGCTCGTCGTCTACTTCTACCCGAAGGCCGACACTCCCGGGTGCACCACCCAATCGTGCTCACTGCGCGACGCCGAGCCGGACTTGAAGAAGCTCAAGGCCAAGGTGGTGGGCATCAGCCCCGACGCGCCCGAGAAGCAGAGAAAGTTCGACGACAAGTACGGCCTCGGGTTCCCGCTCCTCGCCGACGAGAACCACAAGGTGGCGCAAGCGTGGGGGACGTGGGGGAAGAAGACACTGTACGGGCGGAGCTTCATGGGCATCATCCGCTCCGCGTTCGTCGTCGACGAGAAGGGGAAGGTCGCCGACGTGTTCTACAAGGTCAGCCCAAAGGCCACCGTCCAAAAGGTCACCGAAGCGCTCGAGGCATAGGTGATGCGTATCTGGGGGGCGCCGAGCGCCGTTCAAATACGCATCGCTCCCTACGCGCCGATGGCGTGAAAACCTCCGTCGACGTGCAGCATCTCGCCGGTGGTCGCCGGAAAGAGATCTGAAAGAAGCGCCACGCACGCCTTGGCGACCGGCTCGGTGTCCTTGATGTTCCAACCGAGCGGTGCTCGCTCGTCCCACACCGACTCGAACTGCTCGAAGCCGGGGATGCTCCGCGCCGCGATCGTGCGGATCGGGCCTGCGCACACGAGGTTGACCCGGACGCCCTTCGGTCCGAGGTCGCGCGCGAGGTAGCGGGCGGTCGACTCGAAGGCGCTCTTCGCCACGCCCATCCAGTCGTACACG
>DATFPZ010000215.1:0-2318 GCA_035264545.1 Acidimicrobiia bacterium | reverse complement strand
CTGGTCGGGGGGGCCGACCGTGATCCAGTGCATCCCGCCGTATTCGACGTCGTTGCGGACCTCGAAGCCGAGGGTGTCGCGATAGAAGGCCAGGGAGGCGTCCGGGTCGTCGTGCGGGAGGAGGGTCTGGTGGATGGTGATGTCCATGGCGGCCATGCTAGGTCCGGCTCGGTACTGGCGCTTCTCGATTCCTGATCGGTCTGGTCACCTGTTTCGCCACACACGGCGGCATCCCCGCGGTCGCGCCCGCCGCCTGGCGCCGGTAGGTGCTGGGCGGCATGCCGACCAACTCGGTGAAGCGAGTGCTGAACGTGCCCAGGGACGAGCAGCCGACCGCGAAGCAGACCTCGGTGACGCTGAGGTCGCCACGACGCAGCAGCGCCATCGCGCGCTCGATGCGCCGAGTCATGAGGTAGCTGTACGGCGACTCGCCGTAAGCGAGCCGGAACTGGCGGCTGAGGTGCCCGGCCGACATGTGCGCGTCGCGGGCGAGCGCCTCGACGTCCAGCGGCTGCGCGTACTCCCGGTCGATCCGGTCGCGGACGCGGCGCAGCCGCGCGAGGTCGCGCAGGCGCTGCGCCGCGGCGGGTCTGCTGGTCACCTGCGAGATCGTGCCACGTCGCGCCGGGTTGCCGGCGTCCCGCCCGACGCCGCGTCCGCTATGAACCGGTGTCCGGCGGCGCGCCGCCGAATCCCAGTTCGTTGCCGTCGGGGTCGCGGTAGAGCGCCTTGCGTACGCCGTTGGAGTACGCGAGGCGCTCGTCGGGCTCGAGGCCGCGAGCAGCGATCGCGGCCACGCGTGCATCGAGATCGTCGACGAGGATCGTCACCACGGAGTGGCCTGCGCCGTCAGCCTGCTCCACGATGTAGACCGACCGGTCGTCGGCAAGCGTCCACACCGCCTCAGTGGCGTGGGGGAAGAACGTCGGCTCGCCGAGCAACCGCTCGTGGCGAAGAACGGGCGGCCGGAGCCGAAGACCACCGGGACCTGGTTGACGACCACCTGGTCGATCAGCCCGAAGCTTGAGCGCCTGGCTACTTCATCGCGTGCGAGGTGCGAACGCCGCCAAGCACGCGCGGGCGTCGCGGGTAGTGCTCAGCGCCCAGCGCCGCAACGGCAGCCTCGTCGTGTGCGTGGCCGACGGCGGCGTGGGGGGCGCGTCGCCCGCCGGCGGCTCGGGTGTCAGCGGCCTCGCCGACCGGGTCGGGGCGCACGGCGGGACGCTGCGGATCGAGAGCGAGCGCGGTTCCGGCACGAGGCTGATCGCGGAGCTGCCGTGCGAGTCGTGATCGCCGAGGATCAGGTCCTGCTGCGCGAGGGCCTCGCCCGGCTGTTCGTGGACGGCGGCCACGAGGTCGTCGCGACCTACGGGGACGCCCGCCACCTGCCGGCCGGCGTGAGTGGGCACCGGCCCGCTCTCGTCGTGCTCGACGTCCGCATGCGGCCTACCTTCACCGACGAGGGCGCGCGCTGCCGCGGCGCCGCGATGAGTGCGACGCACGTGATAGATAGCATCGGTCTCCCACCCGTCGAGGAGGATCAGACAATGGCTTTGCAGCTTGGCGATACAGCACCCGACTTCGACGCCGAGACGACGGAAGGTCCGATCAGCTTCCACGACTGGATCGGCGACTCGTGGGCGGTGCTCTTCTCCCATCCGCGCGACTTCACGCCCGTCTGCACTACCGAGCTCGGGTACATGGCCAAGATCAAGCCGGACTTCGACCGCCGCAACGTGAAGATCATCGGGCTCTCCGCCGACCCGATGGAGAACCACGCCGAGTGGGCCGCCGACATCGAGGAGACCCAGGGGGCGGCCCCCAACTACCCGATCATCGCCGACGCCGACTTCGAGGTCTCGAAGCGGTACGGCATGCTGCCGGCGGACGTCGAGGGCGACCCGACCGAGCGCACGCCGGCGCAGAACCAGACCGTGCGCAACGTCTTCGTGATCGGCCCGGACAAGAAGATCAAGCTGATCCTCGTCTATCCGATGACCACCGGGCGCAACTTCGACGAGGTGCTGCGCGTGATCGACTCGCTCCAGCTGACCGCGAATCACAAGGTCTCGACGCCCGTGAACTGGCAGCAGGGCGACGACGTGATCATCGCCGGCTCGGTCTCCGACGAGCAGGCCAAGGAGATCTACCCCGAGGGATGGGAGTCGCCGCGGCCCTACATCCGGATCGTGCCGCAGCCGCGCTGAGGAAACGAGGCCCCGCGAGGGGCCTCGGGCCTTACGGGTCGAGCCGAAACGGCGGGTACTCGTCGGTTACGAGAATGAACGCGTAGCCGACCACCCGGTTAGTCCAGCGGA
>DATFPZ010000214.1:0-5627 GCA_035264545.1 Acidimicrobiia bacterium | reverse complement strand
CGCCGTCGACGCGATGCGGTGCGGCGACTGCGGCTACCACCTTGCGGGTGTGGCCGGGCGGCCGGGGCCGTTCAACCGGCGGGCGTTGTGGTGGTCCGCCGCGGGGCTGCTGGCCGTCTATCTCCTCACCCTGCTGGTGGTCGCGCTCGCCCGCTGAACCGCAGATGCGCGGATCAGTGCGTCCAGGTCGGGCCGATCGCTTCCCGAAGGGTCTCGAGCACGAGGGGGACTGAGGCGCCCCGGTACGATCCGGTGGATGGCTCCCCAGAAGATCTCGCTCGTCGGAGGCCGGATCGAGGTTCCCGACGAGCCGATCATCCCGTTCATCGAGGGTGACGGCACCGGCGTCGACATCTGGCCCGCGTCGCAGACCGTGTTCGACGCCGCCGCGTCCAAGCACGGCAAGACGATCCACTGGAAAGAGGTGCTCGCGGGTCAGAAGGCCTTCGACGCCACCGGTGACTGGCTGCCGGAGGAGACGGTCCAGGCCTTCCTCGACCACCTCATCGGCATCAAGGGACCTCTCACGACGCCGGTCGGTGGCGGGATCCGCAGCCTCAACGTCGCGCTGCGCCAGATCATGGACCTCTACGTGTGCCTGCGGCCGGTGCGGTGGTTCACGGGGGTCCCGTCCCCGGTGAAGCACCCGGAGAAGGTCGACATGGTGATCTTCCGGGAGAACACCGAGGACGTGTACGCGGGCAAGGAGCTCCAGGAGGGCACGCCCGAGGTCAAGCGCCTCATCGAGTTCCTGCACGACGAGTACGGCTGGGAGATCCGTCCCGATTCCGGGATCGGCATCAAGCCCGTGTCCGAGACGGGCTCGAAGCGCCTCGTGCGCGCCGCCATCGAGTACGCCGTGAAGCGCAAGCGCAGCTCGGTCACGCTCGTGCACAAGGGCAACATCCAGAAGTTCACCGAGGGCGCGTTCCGCAGCTGGGGCTACGAGCTCGTGCGCGAGGAGTTCTCCGACGTCGCCGTCGGCTGGGACGACTGCGACGGCAACCCGGGCGACAAGATCCTCGTGAAGGACAACATCGCCGACATCACGCTGCAGCAGGTCCTCACCCGGCCCGACGACTTCGACGTGATCGCGACCACCAACCTGAACGGTGACTATCTCTCCGACGCGCTCGCGGCTCAGGTCGGCGGCATCGGCATCGCACCGGGCGGGAACATCAACTACGTCACCGGGCACGGCGTGTTCGAGGCGACGCACGGCACCGCGCCCAAATACGCGGGGCAGGACAAGGTGAACCCGGGTTCGGTGATCCTGTCCGGGGTGATGATGTTCGAGCACCTGGGCTGGCAGGACGCCGCCGACGACATCGTCCACGCGCTGGAAGCGACGATCGCCGACAAGATCGTGACGTACGACTTCGCCCGGCTGATGGAGGGCGCGACCGAGGTCAAGACCTCGGAGTTCGCGGCCGCCATCTGCGACCGTCTCTAGGCACGAACCTCCGGTGTGATCCTCGCCGAGCTCAACATCCGCCACACCCGTCGGCACCAGCCGACGCGGCGGGTGGCGCTCGGCGACCATTACCTTCCGACCAGCGGTCCCGCGTATGGCGCGGTGTTGCTCGGCGCGGTCGTCGCGGAGAACCTCGACGGGCTCGACGACGAGCAACGCGACCTCCTGCCGCGGCTCCTCGCCGACGCCGAGGGCGGCTTGAGCGTGCCGCGTATCGCGCTGCGCCACCGCCTCCAGACCGACACGCACGGGCTCGACCGGTCGCGCCACCGCATCGTCGCCGACGGCGGGCCACTGGCCCTCGAGCTCGACACGCACGGCTGGCCCGCGCCGCAGGTGCTGGGCGCGGTGATGGCGGCGGCGCAGCTGCCGGCGCCGGCGCGGCGCCCGGCGTTCCGGTCGATCGCGGCGGCCGTCGCCCGGCCCGGGATGCCACCCGAGGGGCTGGAGGTGCGCCGCCTGCTCGAGGGCGTACCCGGCATGCGGCCCTACGCCCCCGGCGCAGCGGCCAGGCCGAACGGCGGAGCTCCGAGTGATCGAGACGACGCCGAGCTCGTGGGATGGCGGGGCGTGCCCGCCGAGCGCCGGTGGGCCATGGAGGTCCTCGGCGTGCGCCCCGGCAGCCGCGTCGACCGTGAGGACGTCCAGCGCCGCTTCCGGCGCCTGCTGCGCCTTGCCCACCCCGACCACGGTGCGGCGGACATCGGGGCGGCCGAGCGGATCGCCGAGCTCGCCGAAGCGCGGGAGCTGCTTCTCGCGGTGCTCGACCACGAGCGGTAGCTTCCGGCGCATGGCCAAGTCTCCCGTTCACGTGACCGTCACCGGCGCCGCCGGGCAGATCGGGTACGCGCTCGTCCATCGCGTCGCCCACGGCGACCTCCTCGGGCCCGATCAACCGATCGTCCTGCGACTGCTCGAGATCGAGCCCGCGTTGCCTGCGCTAGAAGGCGTCGTGATGGAGCTCGAGGACGGCGCCCACCAGCTCCTCGACGGGATCGAGGCGACCGCCGACCGCAAGACCGCGTTCGACGGCGCTTCGTGGTGTCTGCTCGTGGGCTCGGTGCCGCGCAAGGCGGGCATGGAGCGTCGCGAGCTGCTCACGGTGAACGGCGGGATCTTCAAGCCGCAGGGTCGCGCCATCAACGACCACGCCGCGAGCGACGTGCGCGTCCTCGTGGTGGGCAACCCGTGCAACACGAACTGCCTGATCGCGCGGTCGAACGCACCTGACGTTCCCGCCGACCGGTGGTTCGCGATGACGCGCCTCGACGAGAACCGGGCGAGGAGCCAGCTGGCCAAGAAGGCCGGTGTCGCGGCGCGTGAGGTCACGAACATGGCCATCTGGGGCAACCACTCGACGACGCAGTTCCCCGACTTCGTCCACGCCCGCATCGGCGGGAAGCCGGCGCCCGACGTGATCGGCGATCTCGACTGGCTGCGTGGTCCCTTCCTCGAGATCGTGCAGAAGCGGGGCGCGGCCGTGATCGACAAGCGGGGCGCGTCGTCGGCGGCGTCGGCGGCCCACGCCGCGCTCGACTCCGTCCGCAGCATCACGAAGCCCACGCCGGCGGGGGACTGGCACTCGCTCGCGGTGGCGAGCAGCGGCGAGTACGGGGTACCCGAAGGGCTCCAGTTCGGCCTCCCGGTCCGCAGCGACGGCACGGGCTGGTCGGTCGTCGACGGCATCGAGCACGACGAGTGGGCCCGAGAGAAGATCGAGATCACGACGAACGAGCTGCTCGAGGAACGCGACGAGGTGCAGGAGCTGCTCGGCGCGTGACCGCGAGCTGGTGGCGGCAGGAATCCCCGATCGGGATGCTCACGGTGCTCGCCACCGACCGCGGCGTCCGGCACATCGAGCTCGGCCCGGTCGCACGCGACGTGGATGCAGTCGACGTGGACGCTGCCGAGGCGCGCGATGACGAAGTCGCCATCGAGCTCGACGAGTACTTCAGCGGCCGCCGGCGCCGGTTCACGATGCCGGTCGACTTCTCCGGGATCGACGCTGCGTTCCCCCGAGCCGTCTACGAGACGCTGCAGCGCGAGGTGCGCTGGGGGGAGACCGTCTCCTACGGCGAGCTTGCCGAGATGGCCGGGCGCCCGCGGGCGGCCCGCGCCGTCGGCAATGCGATGAGCCGCAACCCGGTTCCGATCGTCGTGCCCTGCCACCGCGTCGTCGCCGCCGATGGCCGCATCGGTGGGTACGGCCCGTCGGGTGTGCCGACGAAGCAGTTCCTGCTCTTGCTCGAAGGCGTCGAGCTGCCGGAATGAGCCAGAACCAGGAGCCGCGTGAACGCACGCTGGAGCTCGACCGGCTCGTGAACCTCAGCGACGCCGTGTTCGCGATCGCGGCGACGGTGCTCGTGCTGAGCATCGGCTTCTCGCTCCGGCTCGAGCCGCCCGATCTCGACCGGAAACTGTGGCACGAGTTCGGTGACGTGCTCCCGCAGGTCTTGGCCTACGCGCTGAGCTTCTTCATCATCGCCCGGAACTGGCTCGGGCATCACCGCATCTTCAAGATGATCCGGCGCATCGACGGGCGGTTCATCGCGCTCAACCTCGCGGTGCTCGGGCTGGTCGCGCTCGTCCCGTTTCCAACCGACGTGTACGGGAACTATCCGAGCGAGCGGCCCGCACTGATCGTCTACTGCGTCGCCATCTCGGCGCCGAGCATCGCCTCTGCCGTGATGTTCAGGTACGCCGCCCACGGCAATCGCCTGATCGACCCGTCCACGCCGCGCGAGTGGGTCATCCACTCTCAGCTGCGCTCGCTGAGCATCCCGGCCGTCTTCCTGAGCTCGATCCCGCTCTCATTCGTCGCCGTCGGCTTGGCGCAGTTCTGGTGGCTGTGGATGATCCCGCTGCGGGTGTACTTCACGCGCCGCTACGGCAAGATCACCGACGTCTGGGGCGGATGACCGTCAGTTCTCGGCGGCGAGCTGGATCAGATTGCCGCACGTATCGTCCAGCACCGCGGTCGTGACCGCGCCCGCGTCGAGCGGTTGCTGGGTGAACCGGACGCCGAGCGAGCGGAGGCGTTCGTACTCGCCGTTGACGTCGTCGACGGCGAAGGACGTGAACGGGATGCCGTCGTTCTGGAGCGCTCGCTTGAAGGGCGCGACCGCAGGGTGGCTGTCAGGCTCGAGCAGGAGCTGCGGGCCTTCGGGGTCGTCCGGCGACACGACAGTCAGCCAGCGGTGGTCGCCGAGCGGCACCTCGATCTTCTTCGCAAATCCGAGCACTTCGGTGTAGAAGCGGAGCGCCTTGTCCTGATCGTCGACGAGGACGCTGGTGATGTTGATCCGCGGCATGGCCTTCCTCACTTCTCTGTGGGCCATCTCTCGGCGATGACCTTCAACGGTGTCGTGTCGACGTAGTGGAACTTGCACCGACCATCTCGCCTTGTCGCCACGAGGCCTGCGGTCTCGAGCACGTCGAGGTGCTGCGAGATCGCCTGTCTCGATGAGCTCAGGCCGTGCTTCATGGCCAGGCGGGAGCAGAGCTCGAACAGGGTCTGACCATCCCTGTCGACCAGCTCGTCGAGGAGGGCCCGCCTGGTGGGGTCACCGATCGCTCTGAACACGCGACCACTGCCCATCTTGACAAGGCGAACATATGTTCGTAGAGTGCGAGGTGTCGCTTCCCCCGGTTGGTTCGTTCCGTCCCTCGGGGGAGGCATGTTCGAGCAGGTACGCCAGGCGAACGAGCGGCTGCGTGGAGTCGTGGCCGAGCTCGACCCCTCACTCCTCGACGGGACGCAGGCGCGGCGGTTGGTGGAGGAGTTCGCTGCCATCGCGCGGCTCGCGGGCGCGGGGAAGGCGCTCGCGGTGCGACGCGTCGAGGAGACCCGAGCGTGGGCCGACTCTGGATCGTTTCGTGATGCCGCCGCCTGGCTGGCCGCAACGGGCGGCACGACCGTGGGTCACGCTCGCGCCACCGTCGAGACGGCAGCGCACCTCGAGGAGTTCCCCGAGATCGAGGCCGCGCTCCGAGGCGGGGAGCTGTCGGAGGTTCAGGTCAACGAGATCGTGTCCGCCGCGCAGGCAGATCCGAGCGCCGAGCGACTGCTGCTCGACAGCGCCAAACGTGACGGCGTTCGGGGACTCAAGGATCAATGTGCCCGGGTCAGGGCGGCCGCGTGCGAGGACGAGTC
>DATFPZ010000213.1:0-3088 GCA_035264545.1 Acidimicrobiia bacterium | reverse complement strand
CGCCGCCGACGCCTTCGAGGTGCACGCGGTCGATGGCGCCGGCCCCCTCGCCGCTCCGGTCGGCGCATGACGCTCCGGCTGTCGGCGGCGGACCGCCTCCGCCCCGGCCCCGCCCCGGTCGCAGCGCACTCGGAGTTCGAGCCGGTGGCGGCCGCCCGTGCGCTTCCTTGGTCCGCCGTCACGCCGGGCGACGCGCCCGTGGGCAGCGGCCGCATCGAGGTGTCGCAGTCGGGCCGCTGGGAACGGTGGGCGGACGTCGACGGTGACTCGTCGTTCCCGCCGCCGGGCGCGCGCGCCGCGCACGGGCCGCCGACCGACGTGACCTGGCGCAAGGTGGTCGTCCCCGAGAACTTCGGCTTCGACGAGGAGCTGTCGCGCCAGTTCGCGCCGGTCTGGTACCGCCGTACGTTCGCCGACCCACGACACGGCGGGCTGCCCGAGTCGCCGCCGCGCGTCCGACTTCGCTTCGGGGCCGTCGACTACCTCGCCGACGTGTGGCTGAACGGCGAGCACCTCGGTCATCACGAGGGCGCCTTCGCGCCGTTCGGCTTCGACGTGACCGACCGGCTTGCGAAGAACAACACGCTCCTGGTGGCGGTGCAGGACCCGCTCGAGCCGCTGGACCCGTCGGCGCTGTTCTTCGACCACCGCAAGCGCGTCATCAAGGGCACGCTGAAGTACCACGACAGCCGGCCCGGCGGCCTGCCCGGCCGCATGGTCGGCCCGCTCGTCGAGGGCGCCGACCCGTGGGTGTGGACGCCAGAGTGGGGCCAGTCGATGACGACGGCGGGCATCGTGGGCCCGGTCACGCTCGAGCGCACCGGCGACGCATCGCTCGACGCGCTGTTCGTGACGCCGCTCGGTGAACGCACGCTGCAGGTGGCGGCGGTGGCGACCAACCACACCGACAATGACGTCGAGGCGCGCCTCGACCTCGATGTGGCCGGCGATCGCGCCCGGCTCGACGTGCGCCTGCCGCCCGGGCCCGGGCGCGTCGACGTGGTGATCGAGCTCGACGGCGTCGACGTCGCGCCGTGGGAGCCCGCAGGCGCAGCGTCGGGTGGCCCGGCCGTGCACGAGCTCCGCGCCGCGCTGGCGACGCCGGACGGTCACGCGCTCGACCGGCGCCGGGTGCGCTTCGGCCTGCGCACGGCCCGCATCGTGACCGACGACGCCGGACATGCTCGACACCTCGAGGTGAACGATCGGCCGGTGTTCGTCAAGGCCGTGAACTACATCCCGTGGCAGCACTTCGCCGAGGTCGGCCGCAGCTTCTACGACCGCGACATGCGCATGCTGGTCGACGCGCACGGCAACTCGATCGGCGTGCACGCGCACGTCCAGTCGCCGCACTGCTACGACGCCGCCGACGATGCCGGCGTGCTCGTGTTCCAGGACTTCGCGTTGCAGTGGTGCTACGACTCGGGCACCGAGACCAACCCGGGTTTCGTCGACACGGCCCGTCGCCAGATCGCCGAGATGGCGTACCTGCTGCACAACCACCCGAGCGTCGTCTACTACGCCTGCCACAACGAGCCCGCCCGCATGTTCGACCCGCGGCGCGGCGACGACGGGCCCGAAGCCGACCGGGGCGAGACCCACCTCGACGCCGAGCTCGACGCGACGCTGGGCGCCGTCGACACCGGCCGGCACGTGCACCGGGCGTCGGGGATCGGCGACGACGTCCACAACTACGCGGGATCGCTCACCGGGGGGAGCCTCTACCGCGTACGCGAGCGGCCGGCGTGGTTCGTCTCCGAGTACGGCTTCTGGACGGTCGGCCCGCAAGCCCACCGGTTCGGCGATCGCGGTTGGCCGCCCGATCCGGATCAGATGCGCGAGTGGGTAAGCCGCCTCTCGTTCATCGGCTCGACGTGCGCCTTCGCGGGCCTGCCTTCACGGTACGAGTCGCGCGACGAGTGGGCCGACGCCACGCAGGCGTACGGCGCGGCGCTGGCGAAGTACCAGACCGAGTGGTTCCGGGCCCACCGCGGCGATCCATTCATGGGGTACCGCTGGCACTTCTGGGCCGACTGGTGGGGCTACGCCGGCGGCGGCCTCGTCGACGTCGAGCGCGTCCCGAAGGCGACGTACGACGCGTTCCGCGACGCGAGCCGGCCTCGGCTGCTCGTCGGCCTGCACGACGCGTCGGTCGTCCCGGCCGGGGGCAGATCCGTTCCCATCGTGGCGGTGAACGACCGGAGCGAAGCATGGAGCGGCACGGCCTCGTGGAAGGTCGTCGAAGCCACGTCGGGCGTGTTCGCGCCCGACTTCGACGGTGCCCGCATCGGTCTCCCGATGCCTCCCGACACCGACGCGCGTGTCGCCGTGCCCCGCTCCTGCGGCGCCGTCGTCGCGCACGGCGAGATCGCCTTCGAGGCCGCGCCGACCGCCGCCACGCCGGTCGGCGAAGTCACCGTGGTGCTGGAGCCGGGCCAGGCGCGCACCCTGCTCGTGCGCTGGGCCGACCCGGAGCTCGACTCGTCACGCGACCAGGAGAACTTCGTGCACTTCCACTGCCCGGCCGCCGGTGAGGAGCACGGCCCGGGGCTCACCATCGTCTGAGCGCGTCACGCAGCCTCGAGAGCGCGGCCGGCGTGCGTACGCCCCACCAGAACAGGTCGCGACCGTCGACGAGGCGGACGGCCGCATCGTCGACGGCGGCCTCGAGCTCCTCGACGTGCCGAGCCTTGAACGGGTACGGCTCGTCGGGAAGCAGGACGAGGTCCGTCCGACGGACGGTGATCTCCTCGAGCGCCACCTCCGGGTAGCGCTCCTGCTCGCCGGCGAAGACATTGTCGACGCCGAGCAGCTCCAAGAGCGACGAACCGTACGTGTCCGCGTTCGTCGTCATCCATGGTCGTCGCCAGACGAGCACGGCGGAGCGCCGTCTCGGGCTCGCCGCGCTGGCACGTTGTTCCTCCAGCCACCGGTCCCAATCCGGCGCGGCGAACACCGCCGGGACGTCGGCGCCGATCGCGTCGCCCAACGCGACGACCGCGGGTCCGACGTCGGCAACCGACCGGGGTGACATCGAGTGCACGCGCAGCCCGGCGTCGCCGAGCGCCTCGGCGTCCTCGACTCGGTT
>DATFPZ010000212.1:0-13282 GCA_035264545.1 Acidimicrobiia bacterium | reverse complement strand
ACGTGAAGACGCGCCTCGCCTCGAGGAAGGAAGCCAGGGCGGATGCGAGGGCCGCCGCCGCGGCGAAGGCCGACGCCGCCGCGAAAGCCGAGGCCGCCACAAAGGCCAAGGCCGCTGCGACAGCGGAAGCGCCGGCAGCCGAAGCGCCGGCGATGCAACCGCCGCCACCGACCAAGACGTTCGACGTACCGCCGTCACAGCTGCCCGGGGCGGCCGAGAACGTCGAAGTGGCGGCGAGCGAACCGCCGCCGCCGGCCGAAGCGTTCGACTCCCCACCGGCGGAGCCACCCCCGACGCCCGAGAAGGCTGTCGAGGAACGGGCCGCCGTCGAGGAACCCGCGAAGCTCGATGAACCCGCCGACGTCGCGGAACCGGCCGCCGCCGTCGAGGAACCCGAGAAGCTCGACGAGGCTGCCGCCGTCGAGGAACCGACGGAACCGATCCCCGTCATCGAGGAGCCCGACAAGACCGTAGAAGCACCGGCGCCGGAACCGGCCGCCGCCGTCGAGGAGCCCGACGAGGCCGTCGAGCAACCGACCGCCCCGATCGAAGAGCCCGAAGCCCGACGAGGAGCCGACCGCCGCCCTCGAGGCGCCCGAGAAGCCCGCCGAAGAACCGGCGGCGAAGGACGATGAGGAACCGGCCACGAAGGAAGCGACCACGAACAAAGCGGAGGACACAGAGAAGCCGGCACCGGTCGCCCCGCTCAGCGCGGTGCCACCGGAGCCCGACGCCACGGCGCCGCTCGACAGCGGGGCGCCACTGTCGGACAGCGACACCACGGACGTCGGCGACAAGGCGGTCGCGAGCAAACCCAAGGGCGCGCGCAAGAGCAAGCCGCGGAAGTCGCAGCCCAAAGAGAAGGCGCAGCCCGAAGAGAACGAGGAAGGCGAGCAGGAGACGGAGCGCGCCGACACCGGCACGGAGAGCTGACGCGCTTCGTGCTGCCCGGCTAAAGAGCTGCGCTTCCGCCGCCGAGGGCGGGAAGAATCAGTGTGCACCTCGGCGGATTCGCGTGGGCGGGATCAAGGACGTTGAGAACGTCGTGCAACGCGATCGCGTCGTAGATGATCCCGACGTGGTCGACGAGATCGCCAGCGCACCGCTCCTGCAGCGTGATGTTCGTGACGTCCGGCTCCGAGAGGAACGCGGACGTGTGCGGCGTCACCACCGCGTCGTACTTGGTCTCGATGACGGTGTAGCTCGGGCCGGGCACGGTGTCGCCGCGCTGGCTCCCGCGGGCGCCGCCGGGAGAGCGACGTAGGACGCCGCCACGACGACCGCCACTGCGACGAGCACGCCGCGAAGCCTCGGGCCTTCTCGACGCTTCTTCGGAATGCCGGGATCCTAACGACGACCGCCTCGTGCAGCCTCAGATCGTCAGGACGGTCACGAACCACACCAGCACGAGCACGCCCACGATCCCGATCCCGACCCAGCCGAGCACGATCCCGGCGATGGCCATCCCCCGACCACGCTTCGCGCCGCCGGAGTTCTCGATGCTCTCGAGGGCGAGATGGCCGAGGACGATCGAGACGATCCCCGGGATCACCCAACACCAGAAGAACAGCCCGGTAACGAGCGACGCGATCGCCAGACCGCTGGTCTGGGTCCCCGTGGCACCCGGGTACGCGGGAGCGCCGGCGCCCGGGTAGATCGTCCCGGGTGGCGGGCCGCCCCACCCGGCCGGCGGCGTCGGCGGCGGCTGACTCACAACTTGGCGGCGACCTCGGCCATGATCGAGCCGATCTCGCTCGGGTTCTGGGCGATGAGGCAACCCGCGCCTTCCAGGGCCTCGATCTTCGCCGCCGCCGTCCCCTTGCTGCCGGAGATGATCGCCCCCGCGTGGCCCATCTTCTTGCCCGGTGGGGCAGTGAGGCCGGCGATGTACGCGACGACCGGCTTCTTCATCTGCTGCTTCATGAACTCGGCTGCTTCCTCCTCGGCCGAGCCGCCGATCTCGCCGATCATGATCACGGCGCCGGTTTCGGGATCGGCCTCGAAGGCCGCGAGGGCGTCGATGAAGCTCGTCCCCGGCACCGGGTCACCACCGATCCCCACGCAGGTGGTCTGCCCGATCCCCCGCTGCGTCATCTCGTGCAGCGCCTGGTAGGTCAACGTGCCCGACCGGCTCACGATCCCGACCGGGCCGCCGCCCATGGCGATCTCGCCGGCCGTGATGCCGATGTTGCACTTGCCGGGCGAGATGACCCCCGGGCAGTTGGGGCCGAGCAGTCGCGTGCCGGGGTAATCACGCTCGAGGCGATTGAAGAAGTACGCCTCGTCGTGGGCCGGAACGCCTTCGGTGATCACGACGACGACCTCGGTGCCGGCTTCGGCCGCCTCGAGGACCGCGTCCGAGACGCCCGGCGCAGGAATGAACACGCACGACGCGTTGGCTCCCGTCTCCGCCACCGCCTCCTTCACGGTCGCGAACACGGGGATCCCGTCGACGTCCGTCCCCGCCTTCTTCGGGTTCGTGCCGGCGACGACGTTCGTGCCGTAGTCCCGGTTGCGCAGCCCGTAGAAACGGCCCTGGGACCCCGTCAAACCCTGGTACACGACCCGTGTGGTCTCGTCGACGAAGATGCTCACGAGGCGCCCGCCAGCTCGACCGCCTTGCGGGCGGCGTCGATCATGGTCGGCTGCGACACGAGGCGGTCCGACTCGTGCTCGGCCAGGATCGCCCGCCCCTCGTCTGCGTTCGTCCCGTCGAGGCGGATGACGATCGGCGACCGGATATCGACCCGTCCCAGCGCCTGCACGATCCCGTTCGCGACCTCCTCGCCCTTGGTGATCCCGCCGAAGATGTTGATGAAGATGGACTTCACATCGCCGTCGTTGTTGATGACCTCGAGCGCGTTCGCCATCACGTCGGCGTTGGCGCCGCCCCCGATGTCGAGGAAGTTCGCGGGATCTCCGTCCACCTGGCTCACGATGTCGACCGTGCTCATGGCGAGCCCGGCCCCGTTGGCGATGATGCCCACGTACCCGTCGAGCCCGACGTACTGGAGGCCCTTGGCATGGGCGGCCGCCTCCCGCTCGTCGCGCTCCTGGGTCACCTCGTACTCCGACCACTCGTGCCGGAAGGCGGCGTTGTCGTCGAGCGTCACCTTGGCGTCGAGGGCGTGCACGCGCCCGTCGCTCGTCAGGATCAGCGGGTTGATCTCGACCAGGTCGGCGTCCCCGTCGACGTAGGCCCGGTACAGCTTCACGAGGACATCGACAGTGCCGTCGGTGGCGGCGGGATTCAGCTTCGCCCGGCCGACCCACTCCCGGGCCGCGGCCTCGCTCAGGCCGTCGACCGGGTCGACCTGCAGGCGGGCGATCGCCTCCGGCGCCTCCGCCGCCACCTGCTCGATGTCGACGCCCCCGCGCGCGGACAGCATCCCCAGGTGCAGCTTGGCCGACCGGTCGAGCGTGAACGAAGCGTAGTACTCCTCGGCGATGTCGCTCGCCCGCTCGATCCACAGTGTCCCGACGACGTGACCTCGGATGTTCATGCCGAGGATGTGGTCGGCGTGCGTGCGGACGGAAGCGGGGTCCGACGCCAGCTGGATGCCGCCCGCCTTGCCGCGTCCACCCACGTGCACCTGAGCTTTGACGACGACGGGGTAACCGATGCGGTCGGCGGCCTCGACGGCCTCTTGGACGGTGAACGCGGCGTGACCCGGCGACACCGGGATGCCGTACTCCGCGAACAGCTGCTTGCCCTGGTACTCCAGAAGATCCATTACTCGACTCGTTCGGCTCGGGGAGTCACGAGGCCTTCTGCGCCTCGCGCGCGTCGAGCGTCTGCTCAAGCCACCCGACGATCTCTGACAGCGGGGAGCCGGGGGTGAACACGGCAGCAACACCCGCCTCGCGCAGGCCCGCGATCTCGTCGGCGGGGATGATCCCGCCCCCGAACACGAGCACGTCCCCCACGCCCTTCTCGCGCAGGAGCGAGACGATGCGCGGGAACAACGTGTTGTGCGCGCCCGAGAGCACCGAGAGACCGACGGCGTCGGCGTCCTCCTGCAGCGCGGTCTCCGCCACCTGCTCGGGCGTCTGGTGCAGCCCCGTGTAGATGACCTCGAAGCCGGCGTCGCGCAGGGCGCGGGCGATGACCTTCGCGCCCCGGTCGTGACCGTCGAGGCCGGGCTTGGCGATCACGACGCGGTACCGCCGCTTCATGGTGAGTACGCCCGCATGGCGCCGGTCACGATACCTTCCGCCCCGACTGGACTCCGATCCGACGGCAACGTTCACTGGGGTCGTGCCCCCGGAACGGAGCGACACCCGCCTCCTCATCGGCGCCGGCGCGGCCGCCGTGCTGGGCGGCGTGCTCGTGGCGGTCGTGCTGTTGCTGGCCACGAGCCGGGCCGACTCGCCCAAGAAGTACAGGCCGTTCCCCGCCGGCCCCGAGACCCAGTTGCGCAGCGAGTTGCGCAAGGGTGGTCCCTTCTACTACCCCGACGCGTTCGGTGGGAAGCGCAGCATCGTGTTCGCGCTCGAAGGCGACCGGGTGGTGGCGCTCATGACTCATACCCCGGGCGACGAGGAGTGTCGGGTTCGGTGGCGCGGCAGCGTCGACAGCTTCGTCGACTGCCGCGGGACCCGGCTGCGCAGCGACCAGGTCGGCCGCTACCAGACGACCATCTCGAACCAGCGGGGCACCGGAGACGTCGTCGTCGTCGATTTGCGCAAGGAGCTCCCGCCACGTGCGCCCGCGGGCGCGCCCGGGAACTGACGCGGCGCGTCGAGCGCGCCATCAGGATCCGAGCTTCTGGAGCGGCGCCCACGCCAGGAGGAGCCGCTTCTCGCCGGCGTCACGAAACCGGATCACCGCCTCGGCCTTCTCGCCCTCGCCGATGACGTCGAGGACGACGCCCTCGCCGAAGGTGTCGTGCCCGACGTCGTCGCCGACGCGCAGGCCGGGCACCCGCGCCGCCCGCCCCGCGTTGCTCGCGAGAGCCGCTGACACGACCGCTTCTCGATGCGCGCCCCGCCCGCCTCCGACGGGACGCTCCTCGCCGAGCACCTCGACCAGCTCTTCGGGGATCTCGGAGAGGAAGCGGCTGGGCGGGTAGAAGTCCGTGCGCCCGAACAGCATGCGGCTCCAGGCGTGGCAGAGATAGAGCCGCTCTCGTGCGCGCGTGATGCCCACGTAGCAGAGCCGGCGTTCCTCTTCGAGCTCGTCCGGGTCGCCCAGGCTCCGCATGTGCGGAAACACGCCGTCCTCCAGGCCGGTCAGGAACACGACCGGGAACTCGAGCCCCTTGGCGGAGTGCAGCGTCATCAGGGTGATGGCGCGCTTCTCGCCTTCGATGTCGTCGAGGTCGGTGACGAGCGAAACCGCTTCGAGGAACGCCTGGACCCGGTCGAGCCCCTGGGGGACGGCGGCGGCCTCGCCGTCGGCGCTGCCGCTCGCGATGCCGGCCAAGCCGGCGACGTCACCGGCCTCGAGCGCGTCGTCGAACTCGCGACAGACACCCACTAGCTCCTGGAGGTTCTCGAGGCGCGCCTCGGCCTCGATCGACCGCTCGGCCTCGAGCTCGGCGAGGTAGCCGGTGTCCTCGAGCACGGCCTGCACCACGGGCGCGACACCGACGCCGGCGGCGCCTTCGACCTCGGCGAGGATGTCGAGGAGGTCGCGGATGCCACCCAACGCCTTCCCACTCACCCCGGCGGCGTCGGCCCGGTCCAGCGCGTCGCGGAAGGTCATCCCGTGCTCCTGGGCGTACGCGCTCACCTTGCCCACCGACGTGTCACCGACGCCGCGCTTGGGCACGTTGACGATCCGGCGCCAGCTCACCTCGTCGTCGGGGTTCACGAGCGCTCGAAGGTACGCGAGCGTGTCCTTCACCTCGCGGCGGTCGTAGAAGCGCACGCCGCCGACCACGCGGTACGGGTGCCCGGCCCGCACGAGCGTCTCCTCGATGACGCGGCTCTGCGCGTTGGTGCGGTAGAAGACGGCGACGTCGGAGAAGCTGTGCCCCTCGCTGTCGGTGAGGCGTGCGATCTCGTGGGCGAGGTATGCGGCCTCGTCGTGCTCGTCCTGGGCGTGATATCGGGTGATGAGCTCGCCGCCGACCTGCTCGGTCCACAGATGCTTGGGGCGTCGCGCCGCGTTGTTGAGGATGACGGCGTTGGCAGCGTCGAGGATCCGCTGCGTCGACCGGTAGTTCTGCTCGAGGACGATGACGGTCGCGTCCGGGAATGCCTCCTCGAACCGCATGAGGTTGCGGAAGTCAGCCCCGCGGAAGCGGTAGACGCTCTGATCCTGGTCGCCGACGACCATGACGCTGCGGTGCTCCTCGGTGAGCAGACGCACGAGCTCCCACTGCGCACCGTTCGTGTCCTGGAACTCGTCGACGAGCACCTGGCGGAAGCGCTTCCGCCACTGGTCGAGCACGTCGGGGTGCTCGCGGAACAGTCGCACCGCCAGGAGCAGGAGGTCGTCGAAGTCGGCCGCCGACCCCTCGAGCAGTCGCCGCTGGTACTCGCGATACACCTCGGCGACGCGCCGCTCGGCGGGACCGGCCGCGCGGTCGAGGGCCTGGTCGGCGGTCACGAGCTCGTTCTTCAGCGCCGAGATCTGCGATGCCAGGCGGCGGGACGGGAAACGCTTCGGGTCGAGGTTGAGGTCGCGGCGCACGTAGTCGACGAGCCGTACCGAGTCGGACTGGTCGTAGATCGAGAACGACGAGCGGATGCCCAGGTGACTGGCCTCGCGCCGCAGGATGCGCGCGCAGGCGGAGTGGAACGTCGACACCCACATGCGATGGGCGACGGGGCCGACGAGCGCACCGACGCGCTCCTTCATCTCGCCCGCGGCCTTGTTCGTGAAGGTGATCGCGAGGAGCGCGAACGGCGGCACCCGCTGGTCGCCGATCAGCCAGGCGACCCGGTGCGTGAGCACGCGTGTCTTGCCCGACCCGGCGCCCGCGACCACGAGCAGGGGCACCTCGGGCGGCGCCGTCACCGCCTCGCGCTGCACGGGGTTGAGGCCCGCGAGCAGCTCAGAGGTTTGTTCGGCGGCGCTCATGACGCCAGCCAGAGTATCGGCGGCCGGTTAGACCTCGGTGCTGGGTTCGAGACTGAGCTCGCCCGTCGTGCCGTCCCGGACGGGAACGTTGTCGCGCCATGCGCGCAGCAACCGCGTGCGGTCCTCGTTCAACGCGACGGTGAACGCCCCGGTGTCGTGATCGACGTCGAGTGCGAAGTACGGCTCCCAGTCGCTGTCGAGCGACGGTGAGTCCGCGTCCGTGCCCTTGGGGACGCGCCGAAAGCGCATCCGCTCGGCGTCGAACAACCAGATGCTGTGAGTCGATTCGATTCGTTCCATACGCGCGACCGCCCGTGGGGGAAAGGAAAGGGTACTGCGCATCGGCAGATCTTGCCCGGGTCAACGTCAGGCGAAACCGAACATTCCGTCAGGTCTCGATGAAAAGCGTCACCGGCCCGTCGTTGACCAGCTCGACCTGCATTCGGGCTGCAAATTGGCCGGTGGCGACGGGTGCGCCGAGGTCGCGCAGGCCCTGCGCGAACGCCTCGACGAGGCCCTCGGCCCGCTCGGGGGGCGCGGCGGCGGCCCACGACGGGCGCCGGCCGCGCCGGGTGTCGCCGTAGAGGGTGAACTGGCTCACGACGAGGGCACCGCCGCCGGTCGTGCCCAATGGCACGTTCATCAACCCGTCGGCGTCGTCGAAGACGCGCAGGTGCCAGACCTTCTCGGCCAGCTTCCGGGCCGAGTCCTCGGTGTCGTCGTGGGTGACGCCTACGAGGACGCACAGGCCCGGCCCGATCTCGCCGATGACGTCTCCGTCGACGCGCACACGGGCCTCGGTCACGCGTTGCACGAGCGCCCGCATCACAACGCGACGGTCAACCGCCCGACGCCGCCTTGGCCTCCCGGTACTCCTTCAACGCGCGCCGGTGTCCGTTCGCGCCCGAGCCGACGACGCCGCCGTCGCGTACTTCCTTGACGACCTCCTCGAGTTCCTTCAGCCGGTCGTAGACGTCGTCCTCGGGCCCGGCCGAGACCACGCGATCGAACGCGGTGTGGATCCGGTCGAACTTCCGGCGCACCTGCCCGTACTCGTCGTCGAGCTTCTTCTTCGCGTCCTCGAGGGTCTTCGCCATCAGGCCGCTCGCTCCATGTCGGGCGAGTACTTGCCGGAGCGGGCGACGCTGTTCATCTTCGCCCGGTGGTAGAAGGCGCGCTGGGCGGCATCGCGGTTGGAGGCGTCGCCCTTCCACGCCTGCTGTGCCGCGGCTTGGAGCGCGCGGCCGTAGGAGAAGCTGAGCTCCCACGGGTGCGGGCCCATGCGGTTCATCGCGTCGAGCCGAGCGGTCGCCTGCTCGTCGGACTGGCCGCCGGACAGGAACACGATTCCCGGCACCGCCGCCGGCACGACCCACCGGTAGCACCGCACGCTGGACTCGGCGATCTCCTCGTCGGACACCTGCTTCGGCGAGTCGTACCCCGGAAGCACCATGTTGGGCTTCAGCAGCAATCCTTCGTACGTGCACCGCTGCTCGTACAGGGCATGGAAGACGGCTACGAGCACCGCCGCGGTCACATCGCTCGCCCGCTCGATCGTGTGCGCGCCGTCCATCAGCACCTCGGGCTCGACGATCGGCACGATCCCCGCCTCTTGGCACAGCGCCGCGTAGCGCGCGAGGGCGTCGGCGTTCACGTCGATCGTGTACTGCGAGGGGAGCTCGTCGGTGATCGTGTAGGTCGCACGCCACTTGGCGAAGCGCGCGCCGAGGTCCCGGTACTCGGTCAGCCGCTCCCGGAGCCCGTCGAGGCCCTCGGTGACGGTCTCACCCTCGGCGGCAAACGCGAGCGGCTTGGCACCCTTGTCGACCTTGATCCCGGGGATGATGCCCTTGTCGGCGAGCACCTTCGGGAACGGGACGCCGTCGCTCGTCGACTGGCGGATCGTCTCGTCGAACAGGATCACGCCGCTGATGAACTCCTCGACGCCGTCGGTGGTGAAGAGGAGGTCGCGGTAGGCGCGCCGGTTCTCCTCGGTGGACTCGACGCCGATCTTGTCGAACCGCTTCTTGATCGTGCCCGTGCTCTCGTCGGCGGCGAGGATGCCCTTGCCGGGGGCGACGATCGCCCGGGCGGTGGCTGCGAGCTCGTTCATGGAGGCTCTCCCGCTTTCGTTCACTCCCATTCGATGGTTCCGGGTGGCTTGCTCGTGATGTCGTAGGCGACCCGGTTGACACCGGGGACCTCGTTGATGATCCGCGACGAGATCCGCTCCAGGACCTCGGCCGGGAGGCGAGCCCAGTCGGCGGTCATGGCGTCGTCGGAGGTTACCGCTCGCACCACGATCGGGTACTCGTAGGTCCGGCCGTCGCCCATCACGCCTACCGTGCGCACGACCGGGAGCACGGCAAAGCTCTGCCAGATCTGCCGGTACAGCCCGGCCCGCTTGATCTCCTCGACCACGATCGCGTCGGCGCGCCGGAGGACGTCGAGACGCTCGGTCGTGATCGTGCCCACGACCCGCACCGCCAGGCCGGGGCCCGGGAACGGCTGGCGCCACACGATCTCCTCGGGCAGACCGAGCTCCTCGCCGACGGCGCGCACCTCGTCCTTGAACAGGTTGCGCAACGGCTCGACCAGCTCGAACTGCATGTCGTCGGGAAGACCGCCCACGTTGTGGTGCGACTTGATGATCGCGTTCTCCGAGCCGCCCGACTCGACGATGTCGGGATACAGCGTGCCCTGCACGAGGAAGCGCGCGTCCTCCACGTCGCGCGCCACCTCCTCGAAGACGCGGATGAACGTCTCGCCGATGATCTTGCGCTTACGTTCCGGGTCAGCGATGTCGTTTAGTGCGGCCAGGAACCGGTCGGCTGCCTTCACGTGGATCAGGTCGACGTGGAACTGACCGCGGAACGTCTCCGTGACCTGCTCGGCTTCGCCTTCACGCATGAGACCCGTGTCGACGAACACGCACGTGAGCTGGTCGCCGATGGCCTTGTGCACGAGCGCGGCGGCAACTGCCGAATCGACGCCGCCGGAGAGACCGCACAGCACGCGCTCGCCGCCGACCTGCTCCCGGACCTCGCTCACCGCCTGCTCGATGATCGACGTGTTGGTCCACGACGGCCGGCAGCCGCACACGTCGTACAGGAACGCCTTGAGGACCTCCTGGCCGCGTTCGGTGTGCGCCACCTCGGGATGGAACTGCACGCCGTACACGGCCCGGTCGCGGTCCTCGAGCGCGGCGACCGGTGCGCCGGGCGTCGCCGCGGTGACGCGAAAGCCGTCGGGCGCGGTCGTGATCGCATCGCCGTGGCTCATCCACACGACCTGCTCGTCGGACAACGCGCCGAACAGCGCCGACGCGTCGCCGGTGAGACGGAGCTGGGTGGCGCCGTACTCGCCGCCGCCGGTGTGGCGCACCTCGCCACCGAGCTGCTGGGCGACGAGCTGCGCCCCGTAGCAGATGCCGAGCACCGGCACGCCGGCGTCGTACAGGGCGGCGTCGATCGACGGCGCGTGGTCGACATGGACCGACGCCGGCCCGCCCGAGAGGATGATCCCTCGCGGCCGCCGGGCGAGCATCTCGTCCAACGGCATCGTGCGGGGAACGATCTCCGAGTACACGTGCGCCTCGCGCACGCGTCGGGCGATCAGCTGCGCGTACTGCGCCCCGAAGTCGACGACGAGCACGGTGTCGAAGTGGGACGGGTCCACCGCTACCTCTCGATGTGTGCACGGTGTTCGCTGAGCGGGCTCAGTGAACGCATCGTGCTAGCGGCCCATGCCGACGCCCTGGCTGCGCTGGAGGCTCTTGCCTTCGGTCTGCAACGAGGGGGCCACCATGACCTCGGCCTTCTGGAACTCTTTGACCGACTCGTAGCCGGTGGTAGCCATCGAGGTGCGCAGGGCGCCGAACAGGTTGAGCGTCCCGTCGTTCTCGTGGGCGGGGCCGATGAGGATCTCGTCGAGCGTGCCCCGCTGACCGGCGTGGACGCGTGTGCCGCGGGGAAGGTCGGGATGGAACGTCGACATCCCCCAGTTGAACCCGCGGCCCGGCGCTTCGTACGCGCCGGCGAGCGTGGTGCCGAGCATCACCGCGTCGGCGCCGCACGCGATCGCCTTGGCGATGTCGCCGCCGGTCCGCATGCCGCCGTCCGCGATCACGTGCACGTAGACGCCGGTCTCGTCGAGGTGGCGGATGCGGGCGCCGGCGGCGTCGGCGATCGCGGTCGCCTGCGGCACGCCGACTCCGAGGACGCCGCGGGTAGTGCACTGATGGCCGGGACCCACGCCGACGAGAATGCCGACCGCGCCCGTCCGCATGAGGTGCAGCGCGGTCGAGTACGACGCGCAGCCGCCGACAATGATCGGCAGATCGAACTCGCGGATGAACTTCTTGAGGTTCAGCGGCTCGGTGGTCTTGGAGACGTGCTCGGCGGACACCACCGTCCCCTGGATGACCAGGACGTCGAGCTCGGCGTCGAGAACGAGCTTGGCGTAGCGCTCGACCCGCTGCGGCGTCAGGGATGCGCACGTGACCACGCCCGCCGACTTGACCTCCTGGATGCGGGCGCCGATCAGCTCTTCCTTGATCGGCTCCGCATAGATCTCCTGGAGGCGGCGGGTGGCCTTGTCTGGATCCAGCGACGAGATCTCCTCGAAGAGCTGTTCCGGATCCTCGTACCGCGTCCACAGGCCCTCGAGGTTGAGGCAGGCCAGGCCGCCCAGCTCCCCCAGACGGATCGAGGTCGCAGGCGACGTGACACCGTCCATCGCCGCCGCCATGAGGGGAAGCTCGAACTGGAACGCGTCGAGCTCCCAGGTGACGTCGATGTCCTCGGGATCTCGCGTCCGGCGGCTGGGGACGATGGCGATGTCGTCGAACCCGTAGGCTCGGCGCCCCGACTTGCCGATCCCGATCTCGACTTCCACTTCGCCTCCTGCTCGGCCGGAAAGGGAAATCCTACCGCCCGCCTCCGGGCAGTCAGAGCGATGCAGTGAGATGGGCGAGGAACGCGACGAGCACGCGCGCCGTCGCGCCCCACACGGTTTCGCCCGGCAACTCGAAGAAGGAGATGGCGTGGTCGGGCGACCCCCAGAACTCCTCGTGGAAGGCGTCGTCCTCGAGCAGCGCGGAGAGCGACATCTCCAGGATCTCGACGACCTCACCGGGATGGGGAACGAGGCGCGGCAGCGGGTCGACGAGCCCGACGAAGGGCGTGATCGTGAAGCGCGACCCGACGGTCGCGAGCGTGTCGAGCTCGGCGACGACCTCGACCGCGGCCGGTGGGAGGCCGATCTCCTCCTCGGCCTCACGCAGCGCCGCGTCCCGCGGGGTGGCATCGCCGGGGTGCACGCCGCCACCCGGGAACGAGACCTCGCCCTGGTGAGTGGGCATCGTGTCGGGCCGCTTGGTGAGGACGACGTGCGCCTCGCCTCCGGCCTCGAACAGAGGGACGAGGACGGCGGCCGGGCGGCTGCCCGGCATCACCATCGGCGGCGGCTGCGGTGGCGGCAGCGCGGCGCAGCGCTCACGCACCTGGGCCAGCGAGAGCCGGCGCCGGTCGGTGGGGACGTGGCTCCAGGGGGCGGGGCCGCCGGTCCGTGCGCCCGGGGGGCGGGGAATGCGCTGCTCCCCGCCCCGTGCACTCATTCACCAACTCTATTGTCGCCGTCGCCGTCGCCGGCTGGGTCTCTTCCTGCCGCGGCGTACGCTGCGCCCGCGGCGACCAAGGAGGGTCCATGAACTGGAACTTCGGGACGGTGTTCGAGTCGGTCGCCGACGCGATTCCCGAGCACACCGCCCTCGTGCAGGGCGAGCAGCGACGCATCTGGCGTGAGTTCGACGAGCGCGCGGCGCGCCTCGCGGCGGCGCTGCGCGACCTCGGCCTCGGGCCCGACTCGAAGGTCGCGTTCTATCTCTACAACTCGAACGAGTACCTCGAGGTGCTCTTCGCTTGCTTCAAGCTGCGCGCCGTTCCCGCGAACGTGAACTACCGGTACACCGCCGACGAGCTCGCGTACCTGCTCGACAACTCGGACGCCGAGGCCCTGGTGTTCCACGGTTCGCTCGGGGAGCGGGTGGACGCGGTGCGCGACACGCGCCTCCGCGTGCGGGCGGCCGTGCAGGTCGACGACGGGTCGCCCCTCGTCGACGGCGCCCTCCGCTACGAGGACCTCATCGACGCGCACGACCCGATGGAGCGGACCGAACGCTCGGGAGACGATCTCGTGTTCCTCTACACCGGCGGCACGACCGGCATGCCCAAGGCGGTCGTGTGGCGGCAC
>DATFPZ010000211.1:0-7304 GCA_035264545.1 Acidimicrobiia bacterium | reverse complement strand
GCGGCCGAGATGCGCGCGCCCCATCGGGTGACGACCTGGGTGCGCGACTTCGCCAAGCACTTCCACGGCTTCTACCGCGACTGCCGGGTGATCAGCGACGACGACGCGCTCACCCAGGCTCGCCTCTGGCTGTCGGAAGCGTGCCGGACCGGGCTGGCCGACGCGCTCGGACTGCTCGGAGTCTCGGCCCCCGACGAGATGGCTCGGCTCGACGACGACGACGAGCAGGAGCAATGAGCGCGCCGCTCGAGCGGGCGCTCGTCCCGCCTGCGCTCCAGGACGCAGGCATGCTCGAGGCGCTGGCGACCGAGCTCGGCACGCCGCTGTTCGTCTACGACGAGGACGATCTCCGGCGCCGCTGCCGGGAGTACGTCGGCTCCTTCGGCACCGGAAACGTGGCATACGCAGGCAAGGCGTTCTTGTGCGTTGCCATGGCCCGTCTGGTGGCCGAGGAGGGCCTCCTCCTCGATGTCGCAACCGGCGGCGAGCTCCACGTCGCGTTGCACGCCGGCTTTCCGCCCGAACGGATCGTCTTCCACGGCAACAACAAGTCGAACGCCGAGCTCACGGCGGCGCTCGACGTCGACGTCGGCCGCATCGTCGCCGACTCGTTCGACGAGCTGGACCGGCTCGAGCACCTGGCCACCGAACGCTCGGCGCGGCTGTCGGTGCTCGTGCGGGTCACTCCCGGCGTCGAGGCGCACACTCACGAGTTCATCGAGACCGGCACGCTCGACTCGAAGTTCGGCTTTACCACGCGCGACGGCGTGGCGCTCGAAGCCGCGCGCCGAGTCGTCGAGAGCCCGGTCCTCCGGCTCAGCGGCTTGCACTGCCACATCGGCTCGATGATCGAGCGGCTCGACGCCTACGCCCGCGCGGTGGCGATCGTCGTCGACCTCTGCGCCGCGATCGAAGCGTCCACCGGCACCCGCGTCGAAGAGCTCAACATGGGCGGCGGGCTCGCCGCGCGGTATCTCGCCACCGATCCGCTGATGTCGCTGGAGGAGTACGAGTCCGCGCTGCGAACGACGGTCAAGGAGTGCGTCGCCAACGCCGGAATCGGCGAGGTGCCCCGTCTGATGGTCGAGCCCGGCCGCTCGATCTCCGCCCCGGCGGCGATCACGCTCTTTCGGGTGGGCACGGTGAAGACGATCCCGCACGGCCGGACGTACGTCGCCGTCGACGGGGGCATGAGCGACAACCCCCGGCCCGTGCTCTACGGCGCCGGCTACGAGGCGTACCTGCCCGATCGCATCGACGAGCCCCGTCCCCTCGTGTGCTCGATCGCGGGGAAGCACTGCGAGCAGGGCGACCTCGTGGTGACGGACGCCCGCCTTCCCGATGGCGTGCGCGTCGGGGATCTGCTCGCCATGCCCGTCACCGGCGCCTACGGCTACGCGATGGCGTCCAACTACAACAAGGTGCCCCGACCGGCGGTGGTGTTCGTGCGCGACGGGCAGGCTCGCGTCGTCGTCCGGCGCGAGACGCCCGACGATCTTGTGCGCCTCGATCAGGTGTAGAGCGCGAGACTTGCGTGATGGCCGATCTCGTCGCTGAAGAGACCATACGAGTCGGCCTGCTCGGTTGCGGGCACGTCGGCTCGGCGCTGGTGCGTCTGCTGCAGGACAACGCCGAGCTGATCGAGCAGCGGGCCGGAGTGCACCTCGAAGTGACTCGAGTGGCCGTGCACGACCTCGGCCGCGATCGTGACGTCCCGCTGCCGACGAACCGGTTCACCGAGGACGGCGAGGCCGTCGTCACCGATCCCGACATCGACATCGTCGTCGAGGTGATCGGGGGAGTCGAGCCGGCGCGCTCGCTCATCACCGAGGCACTCAAATCCGGCAAGCCCGTCGTCACTGCCAACAAGGAGCTGCTCGCCAACGCCGGCCGGGAGCTCTTCGAGACCGCGGAGGGCTCCGGGGTCGACCTCCTCTTCGAGGCGTCCGTCGCCGGCGGCATCCCGCTCATCCGCCCCCTGCGCGAATCCCTGGCCGGGGATCGCATCCGGCGGGTGACAGGCATCGTGAACGGGACGACCAACTACATCCTCACCCGCATGACGGAAGAGGGCTCCTCGTTCGACGAAGCGCTCGCCGAGGCGCAGAAGCTCGGCTACGCGGAGCGGGACCCGACGGCCGACATCGCGGGCGACGACGCCGCCGCCAAGGCAGCGATCATCGCCTCGATCGCGTTCGGCGCCCGCGTCGTCGCCGGTGACGTCTATCGGGAAGGCATCACCGAGATCAGCGACCAGGACATCTCGTCCGCGCACGACCTGGGCTACGTCGTGAAGCTGCTCGCAGTGGCCGAAGGGCAGGACGGCGAGGTGGCGGTGCGAGTGCATCCGGCGATGATCCCGGTACATCATCCGCTGGCATCGGTCCGTGAGTCGTTCAACGCCTTGTTCATCGAAGGCGACGCGGTCGGCGAGCTGATGTTGTACGGACGCGGCGCCGGTGGCGGGCCCTCGGCATCCGCGGTGCTCGGGGACCTCATCGACGCGGCGAAGAACTTCGCGTCGGGCGGGAAGGGTGCGACGATCGGGACGCTCAGCCGGCAACGTATCCGTCCCATCGACGAACTCGAGTCGCAGTACTACCTGTTCATGGAAGTCGCCGACCGGCCGGGCGTGCTGGCCAAGATCGCCGACCAGTTCGGCCAGCACGCGGTCTCGATCAAGTCGATGCAGCAACGCGGGATCGGCGCCGACGCCCGCCTCATCTTCGTGACCCACCGCGCCCGCGAAGCCGATCTTCGAGCCACGGTTCACGCCCTGCGCGACGTCGACGTCGTGCACCAGGTCGGATCGGTGCTGCGCGTCCTGGGCGACGAGGACTGATGACGCAAGGGCAGCCGTGGCCGGGTGTGATCGCCGCGTACCGCGACTATCTCCCCGTCAGCGAGGCGACGCCGGTCGTGACGCTGTTGGAGGGCGGCACGCCGCTGGTCGACGCGCCGCGCCTCTCGGAGCAGACGGGCGCACGCGTGCTGCTCAAGCTGGAGGGGCTCAACCCGACGGGCTCGTTCAAGGACCGCGGGATGACGCTGGCGATGTCGAAGGCGGTGGAGGACGGCGCCAAGGCCGTCATCTGCGCCTCAACCGGCAACACCTCGGCGTCGGCGGCCGCGTATGCGGCGCGTGCCGGGCTGATCTGCGCGGTGGTCATTCCCGAAGGGCACGTCGCGACGGGGAAGCTCGCGCAGGCGCTCATCCACGGCGCGCGCGTCGTCCCGGTCCGGGGGAACTTCGACGCCGCGCTGGGTGTGGTCCGGGAGCTCGCCGAGCGCCGCCGGGTCACGATCGTCAACTCGATCAACCCGTTCCGGATCGAAGGACAGAAGACGGCTGCCTTCGAAGTGGTCGACGCGCTCGGCGACGCGCCCGACGCGCACTGCATTCCCGTCGGGAACGCCTTGAACATCGGCGCCTACTGGAAGGGCTACCTCGAGTACGAGGTGCACGGTCGTCCGCGCCGGCGTCCTCGCATGCTCGGATGGCAGGCGCAGGGATCGGCTCCGCTCGTGCACGGCGAGCCCGTCCCGTACCCCGAGACGATCGCCACCGCGATCCGCATCGGCAATCCCGCGAACTGGGGTGGGGCGATCGCCGCCCGCGACGAATCGGGTGGCCACATCGGCGCCGTGACCGACGGCGAGATCCTCGACGCATATCGCTTGCTCGCGACGGCGGAGGGCTGCTTCGTCGAGCCGGCGTCGGCGGCGGCCGTGGCCGGCCTGCTCAAGGCGGCCGCGGCCGGGCAGGTCCGGGCGGACGAGACCGTCGTGTGCACGATGACGGGTCACGGCCTGAAGGATCCCCAGCGCGCCATGGACGAGGTCGATGTGGGCGCGTCGGTCGACGCCACGCCCGACGCGGTGGCGGCCGAACTCGGCCTGTGAACCCTGGAGGTGGGGACATGTCCATGGCCAAGCCGGTAGCGCTGGTCACCGGCGCCTCGTCCGGCATCGGCGCCGCGTTCGCGCGCGCGTTGGCAGCTCGGCGCGACGACCTCGTGATCGTCGCTCGCGACGAGGCCAGGCTCGAGGAGCTCGCAGAGTCGCTCGAGAAGGAGCACGGTTGTGAGGTCGAGGTTCTCGCGACCGATTTGACCTCGACGAAGGGGATGGGGGTGGTCGAGGCGCGGCTCGAGGCCGCGGAGCCGGCCGTCGATCTCCTCGTCAACAACGCCGGATTCGGCACGTACGGCAAGTTCGTCCAGCTTCCCCGCGAGGCCGAGGCCCGGGAAATCCGCCTGAACGTGCTGGCAGTCATGCAGCTCTCGCACGCCGCGCTGCCGGCGATGGTCGAGCGAGGAAAGGGCGGGATCATCAACGTGTCATCGCTCGCCTGCTACCAGCCGACGCCCCTCAACGCGACCTACGGCGGCACGAAGGCGTTCGTCACGAGCTTCAGCCATGCCCTGCACGAGGAGCTCCGGGGGACGGGCGTCAATGTCATGGTCCTGTGCCCGGGTTTCACGCGCACCGAGTTCCAGGAACGGGCCGGTCTCGAATCCGGCGCGGTGCCGAGCTTCATGTGGCAGTCGGCAGAGGCTGTGGTCTCGGCTGCGTTGCGCGCGTACGACCACGGCCGCGCCGTGTGCATCCCCGGCCCGCTCAACCAGGCCGGCGCCGTGTTCTCGAGCGCCATGCCCGCCGGCATCACCCGGCGGATCGCCGGCGCGGTCTTGCCACGTGTGGAGTGACGATACGCATCACGCGCGGTCGATGCGCTGGAGGCCGTCGCCCTGTGACAGGACGTACAGCTCGCCGTCCTGGTCCTGACCGAACGCGGTGACCTGGTTCCCCTGCACGCCGAGATCGCGCTGGTCGGCGACCTTGCCGTCCTGCTCGACGACCGCCTTGACCGTGCCGTCGCAGTAGTCGCTGTACAGATAGGCGCCGGTCAGCGCGGGGATCTTCGACCCCCGGTAGACGTAGCCGCCGATGGCAGCGCACGCGCCGTCGAGCGGATACTCGAGGATCGGCGGGACGGCGTCGCGCGGCGCCTCGCCTTGGAACGCGTGCGTGCCCTCGAGGCGGTTCCACCCGAAGTTCGATCCCGTGCCCTGGCCTGCCGGGAGGAAGTCGACCTCCTCCCATGCGTTCTGTCCCACGTCGGCGATCCACATGTCGCCCGTCTGGCGATCCCAGGTGAATCGCCACGGGTTCCGCAGTCCGTACGCCCAGATCTCGGGCAGTCCGCCGCCGTTGGCGAACGGGTTGCGGGGCGGGATCGCGTACTCCCGGCCGCTCGCGGCCGTCGCGTCGATACGCAGGATCTTGCCCAGCAGCGTGTCGAGCGATTGCCCGTTGCCACCCTCGGCGTGGCCGCTGCCCTGGTCGCCGGCGCCGCCGCCGTCCCCGAGACCGATGTACAGCATCCCGTCGGGACCGAAGCCGAGCTGCCCGCCGTTGTGGTTCGGCTGCGGCTGGTCCACCGCAAGGAGCTCGCGCCGGGATCCGGCGTCGACGGTGTTCCCGCGCATCGTGTATTCCACAATGCGCGTGTCACCGCTCGTGTTCGTGTAGTCCAGGTACAACTTGCTGCCGTCGGGCGAGAACGCGAGCCCGAGCAGGCCTCGCTCCCCGCCGCTCCCGACATCCGCCGTCAGGTCGAGGACGGGCTCCGCGTCGAGGTTGCCGTCCCGAACAGCCCGCACCCGGCCGACCTGCTCGGTGACATAGAACGCGCGATCTCCTGGCCGTATCGCGAAGGCGGTCGGGTCCTCGACGCTCGCGATCGGCGTGAGCTTCACCTTGGCGGAGCGGAGTTGCCCGCTGCCGTCCTCGGAGGAACTGCCACCGGAAGAGCTATCACTCCCGTTTCCGCCGTCGTCGCTGCATGCGGCGGCGACCAGCACGATCGCGGCGAGAAGCGCGAATACTGCGACCAAAGCTGTACGAGACCGTCGCGAGAAGCGCATGGTGGCGGTGACGTTACCGGGGCGGGAACGCGAACGGACCGCGCCTAGCATTTCCGCGGTGACGGCGGCTTTGCCGACCGTCACCGCAGAGCCGGCGCTTGCAACGGCGCCAAAGGAGGACAGTTGAAGTACGTCGTGCTCGTGCCCGACGGTTGCGCGGACGAGCCGCTCGCCGAGCTCGAGGGTCGCACGCCGCTCCAGGCCGCGGCGATGCCCGCACTGGCGCGCCTTGCCGCGCGCGCCGAAGTCGGGCGGGCGGCAGTGATCCCCGAAGGTCTCCCTCCGGGAAGTGACGTCGGCAACATGGCCATCCTCGGGTACGACCCGGGGCGCTTCCACACCGGGCGCGCGCCGATCGAGGCGGCGGCGATGGGTGTCGCGCTCGGGCCCGATGACGTCGCGTTCCGTTGCAACCTGGTCACGCTCGACGATGCGAGCCCGCCGACGATGGTCGACTTCGCCGCCGGACACCCGACGAGCGAGCAGAGCGCACCCATCATCGCGGCGCTCGAGGCTGCGCTCGGTGGCGGGCGTGACGGTGTTCGCTTCTATCCCGGGGTCGAGTACCGGCATCTGTGCGTCGTGCCGCGAGAGCTGGGCGACGCCCAGTGCGTCCCTCCCCATGACCTCACCGGGAAGCCGGCTGTCTTCCCGGTGGGCGCGGCGGCCGAGAAGCTCATCGCGCTCATGGACGCGTCGAAGCCGATCGTTGCCGAGAGCGCGGCCGAAGTCGGCTCGATCGCGTCACAGATCTGGCTGTGGGGTCAGGGCATCCGGCCCGACCTGCCGGCGTTCGCGCCGCGGTACGGCGTGGACGGCCGGCTCACGTCGGCCGTCGACCTCGTACGCGGGCTCGGCGTGCTCACCGGGCTCGAGGTCCTCGACGTGCCGGGCGCCACTGCCGGGTTCGACAACGATTACGCCGCGCAACGGGACGCCGCGCTGGCGTCGCTCGAGGACAGCGACTTCTTCCTGCTGCACGTCGAGGCGACCGACGAGGCCGCGCACCAGGGTGACGTTCACGAGAAGGTGGTCGCACTCGACCGATGGGACAGCGACGTCATCGGTCCGCTGATCGAAGCGCTCGATGCAGGAGGGACGCCGTACCGGATCCTGCTGATGCCGGACCACGCGACCCCGTGCGCGATCAAGACCCACACCTCAGACCCCGTTCCGTACCTCTTGTTCGACTCGACACGGGACGCTGCAGGTGGGCAGTACACCGAGCTCGGGGTCGCGGACTCCGAAGTGGTCGTCGCGCACACGCTCATGCGCCGCCTGCTCGAAGCCGGCTGACGCAGCCGGAATACACGGAGATACTTGCGGGTTGACAGTCGAGACGGTAGGTTTTCCGTCACCGGTTCGGTGATCCAC
>DATFPZ010000210.1:0-2057 GCA_035264545.1 Acidimicrobiia bacterium | reverse complement strand
AACTCGTTCGGGTTCGGCGGCCACAACGCGAGCCTCGTCCTCACCGCCGCAGACTGATCGCAGCCCGGTGACGCCGCTGTTCTCGCCGACGCCGGCGGCGCCGGTGATGTCGCAGCGCAGCGACGCCGTCACCGCCGCCCTCTCGGATCTACACGGACGAACCGTCAGCTGGTTCCGGCTCGACGGCGGCAAGCACCGCGGCGCGATCGGGGTGGCCGAGGGCGAGGCGCTCGAGCGGGCGGTACGTCTCGGCGTCGAGCTCGGCGTGCCCGTCGTCGGGGCGCTCGCGACGTCCGGCGCCGACGTCGGCGAAGGCGTGGCGTCGCTCCACGCCTGGGGTCGCGTGGCCCGGGCGCTGAGTGACGCCTCCGGCGTCGTTCCGACCCTGCTGGCCGTGGTCGGTCCGTGTGTCTCAGGGCCTGCGCTGATGCTCGGGCTTGCGGACCAGGTCGTGATGACCAGCGACGCGTTCGCGTACGTCTCGGGCCCCGACACGGTGAGCGCCTTCACCGGCGTCCCCGTCGGTCGTACAGATCTCGGCGGCGCGTCGGTCCACGAGCTGCGGAGCGGTGTCGCCGCGCTCGTCGTCGACGACGACGCCGACGCCTTGGCCGCGATGGCGACGATGCTCGACTACCTGCCCGACCACCATCTCGACGACCCGCCGCGGGAGGTCGCCGTCGATCCCGTCGACCGCGACTGTGCACGCGCCGCGTCGGTGGTGCCCGACCGACCGACGGCCTCGTACGACGTGCGCGCCATCGTCGCCGACGTGGTCGACGAGGGCACCTTCTTCGAGCTGCGGGCCCGCCACGCGCCGAACCTCGTCACCGGCCTGGCGCGCCTCGGCGGACGCCCGGTCGGAGTGGTCGCGAACCAGCCCAGCCAGCGGGCGGGAACGCTCGACATCACCGGTTCGCAGAAGGGTGCGCGTTTCGTGCAGTGGTGCGACGCGTTCAACGTGCCATTGCTCACCTTCGTCGACACGACCGGGTTCGAGCCGGGCACTGATCTCGAATGGCGGGGCATCATCCGTCACGGCGCGCAACTCGTCCATGCCTACGCGGCCGCCACCGTGCCCCGACTGTGCGTCGTCGTCCGCAAGGCGTACGGCGGCGCGTACATCGTGATGGACTCGAAAACGCTCGGCAGCGACTGGTATTGCGCATGGCCGGGGACCGAGATCGCCGTGATGGGTGCCGCGCCGGCCGTGCAGATCCTGTACCGCAAGCGCCTCGCCGGCATCCCCGATGAGCGGGCGCGCCGTGCCGAGCAACTCACGCTCGAGCAGGAGTACAGCGAACGATTCGCGAGCCCGTTGCCGGCGGCCGAGCGTGGCTACGTGGACGAGGTGATCGCACCTGCCGACACGCGTCGCGTGCTGGGGGCGGCGCTGGCTCGCCTCGCCACGAAGCAGGAGAGCCCTTCGTCCCGCCGGCACTCGAACTCGCCACTCTGAGGCAGAATCGGCGGATGCTCCTCGACGGACGGCGAATCCTCGTCACCGGCGTCCTCAACGACTCGTCGATCGCGTTCGGCGTCGCCCGGCTCGCCCAGGAAGAAGGCGCCGAGGTCGTGCTCACATCGTTCGGGCGGGTCATGAGCCTCACGCAACGGGCGGCGAAGCGACTTCCGTCATCCCCCGAGATCGTCGAGCTCGACGTCAGCAACTCGGAGGATCTCGACGCGCTCGCCGGCCGCGTCGGCGGACGCCTCGACGGCGTCCTGCACGCCATCGGGTTCGCGCCCGAGTCGTGCCTGGGCGGCGGGTTCCTCACCGCGCCGTGGGAAGACGTCGCCGTCGCGCTCCAGGTCTCGGCGTACTCGCTGAAGGCGCTGGCCGTCGGCGCGCTGCCCCTGATGGGCGAGGGGGGATCGATCGTCGGGCTCGATTTCGACAACACGCAGGCATGGCCCGTGTACGACTGGATGGGCGTGGCGAAGAGCGCCTTCGAGTCGACCGCCCGCTACCTCGCGCGCGACCTCGGACCGAAGGGCGTCCGGGTCAACCTCGTGTGCGCAGGCCCGATCCGCACGATCGCGGCGCGGAGCATCCC
>DATFPZ010000209.1:0-5627 GCA_035264545.1 Acidimicrobiia bacterium | reverse complement strand
CCCGTCGCCGGCCCCGCCGTGGCGGGCGCGACGTCGAAGTACACGCCGAGCGAGCGGAGGTCGTGCGTATAGACCTTGCCGAGCTGGTCATCACGCACACGTCCGATGAACGCGACGTTCGCACCGAAGGAGGCGAGGCCGGCGATCGTGTTGGCGCACGATCCCCCTGAGATCTCCTGGGCGGGAGGGAGGTCGGCGTAGACGGCTTCGGCCCGGTCGAGATCGACCATCGTCGTCGCCCCGTGCGGGAAGTCGTGCGCCGCGATGAAGTCGTCGTCGACGGAGCTGATGACGTCGACGAGCGCGTTCCCGACGCCGAGAACTGCGAATTCCGGGTCGCTCATCGAGTACTGGCCGGCGCCGAGGGCACGAACGCGACGGGCGCATCGGCGCCATTGCCGTTCCCGTGCGGGTCTTCGGGAGGTCGCAGCCGGCGGCCGATCGTGCTGGTCCGTCCGTAGAGGGTCGTGCGCTGCTCAAGCGTCCGGCCCAGCGGCTCGACGATCTGGCGGAACTCGGCCTCGTCCAGCTCCTGGCCGTGGCTGGCGCCGGCGGCGCGTGAGATGTTCTCGTCCATCAGGGTCCCGCCGAGGTCGTTGGCGCCCGACCGGAGGGCTTGGCGGGCGCCGTCGACACCCATCTTCACCCACGAGACCTGGATGTTGTCGATCCACCCGCGATATGCGATGCGGGCGACGGCGTGGATGAGCAGCGCCTCCCGGAACGTCGGGCCGGGCCGGGCCCGATGCTGGAGGAAGATCGGGCTCGCCATGTGCACGAACGGGAGCGGCACGAATTCGGTGAACCCGCCCGTCTCCTTCTGCAGCGCGCGCGTCCGCACGAGGTGGCGAGCCACGTGGACGGGGCGCTCGACGTGCCCGAACATGATCGTGATGTTCGATTGGAGACCGATCGAATGCGCGACCCGGTGCGCTTCGAGCCACTCGTCGGTCGTCACCTTGTCGGGGCAGATGACGGCGCGCACCTCGTCGTCGAGGATCTCGGCCGCGGTACCCGGCAGGGTCGAGAGGCCGGCCTCCTTCGCTTTGAGCAGGTAGTCACGCAACGGCATGCCGAGCCGGCGCGCGCCCTCGGTCACCTCGAGCGCGGTGAAACCGTGGACGTGGATCTGGGGCGCGACCTCCTTCACCGCCCGGGCTACGGAGACGTAGTAGTCGCCGTCGAAGTCGGGATGGATGCCGCCCTGCAGGCAGACCTCGGTCGCGCCGCACTCGACCGCCTCGACGACGCGCCGCTGGATCTCGGCGTGGTCGAGCAGATAGGGCGACCCGCGGAGGTTGAGCGAGAGCGGTCCCTTCGAGAAGGCGCAGAATCGGCACTTGAACGTGCAGACGTTCGTGTAGTTGATGTTGCGGTTGCGGACGAACGTCACGACGTCACCGACCGCGTCCCGCCGCAGGTCGTCGGCGACCTCGCAGACGCGAGCGAGGTCCGGGCCGCGGGCCGAGAGGAGTGTCACGAGCTCGTCGACGCCGACCTCATCGCCGGCCACGACTCCCGCCAGCACCTCGCCCACCGGGCCGCCGCCGCGCGCCGGCGCGGCGTCGGGGAGAAGATCGGGCGGGTGCTCGGTACCACCCGCGGACCACACGTATTCCCGCGCCAGACCTTCGCCGTCCGAGCGGCGGAGCACGGGAAAGCGCACGTCGGGGTGGAGCCAGACTTCAGGGTCACCGACGTACTCCGGGTACACGGTGAGGCGGGGCGCGAGCGTCTTCCCGGACGCTTCGGTCGCGGCGCGCAGACGATCGAGCGCCGGCCACGGCCTCTCCGGGTTCACGTGGTCGATGGTGACGGGCGACACGCCGCCCCAGTCGTCGATGCCGGCGGCGAGGAGGGCGCCGAGGTCGTCGCTCAGGTTGGGCGGGGCCTGGACGTGCATGTCGGGGCCGAGCACGAGGCGCGCCGCCGCCACCGTCCACACGAACTCGTCGCGATCGCACGGTGGGTGCTGGTGCATGCCGGTGCCGGGCTTGGGCAGGAAGTTCTGGACGATCACTTCCTGCACGTGCCCGTGGCGGGCGTGGCTCTCGCGAATCGCGAGCAACGCGTCGATGCGCTCGGAGCGCGTCTCGCCGATCCCGACGAGGATCCCGGTGGTGAAGGGCACGCGCGCGCGACCGGCCGCATCGAGCGTCTCGAGACGGCGTGCCGGCGTCTTGTCGGGCGCGCCGTGATGCGGTCCGCCCGGCTCGCCCAGTCGTTCGGCCAGTGTCTCGATCATCATCCCTTGTGACGGGCTCACGGGCCGGAGGCGTTCGAGCTCGCCTTGCGAGAGCGCCCCGGCGTTGGCGTGGGGGAGCAGCCCCGTCTCGTCCCGGACGGCTCCGCACGCGTCGACGAGGTAGTCGACGGTCGAGCGGTACCCGTGATCCTCGAGCCACGCGCGGGCGGCCGGATAACGCTCCTCGGGTGCTTCGCCCAGCGTGAACAACGCCTCGTGGCAACCCACGGTGGCGCCCCGGCGGGCGATGTCGAGCACGTCGTCGAGCGAGAGGTACGGCGCCTCGAGCCGGGCGGGCGGCTTGGCGAAGGTGCAATACCCGCAGCGATCGCGGCACAGCATCGTGAGCGGGATGAACACCTTGGGCGAGAAGGTGATCCGGTTGCCGTGCCCATGGTCGCGGAGGCGGCCGGACTCGGTGACGAGCTCGGCGACAGGCGCGTCGACGAGTGCCCGGGCCTCCGCTCCGCTGAGCATGCGCTGAGCCTAGATGCCCCGCGAGCGGATGCTGACAGTCAGCGCCGTCTCACCCCGCCGACCCGTTCGCCGCTTCGTCCACGAGCCAGATCACGCGCTCGGCCGAGACGCGCGCGGCGGGCAGGTCGTCGCCGGTCTTGACCCGTTGGAGCGCGTCGCGCTTGCCCTCACCGGCGACGGTGAACACCGCTAGGCGGGACCGGGCGAGGGCCGGGAAGGTCAACGTCAGACGCGGGTTCGGATGGAGGTCGTCGCCGGTCGAGACGACCAGCCGCTCGCGCTCGTCGAGCGCGAGCGAACCGGGGAAGAGCGACGCCGTGTGCCCGTCTGGCCCGAGGCCGAGGTGAACGAGGTCGAGGGGCCCGTAGTCGCGGAGGAGCCGGTCGTAGGCGTCGGCGGCTTCGCCGATCGTGTCGCCCGCGTGCCGCATCGAGTAGACCGCCCGCGGAAAGACCTGGTCGACGAACGCGTGCCGCGCCATGCCCTCGTTCGACTCGGGGTCGCCGGTCGGCACCCACCGCTCGTCGCCGAAGAACACGTCGACCTCGCTCCAATCGACGTCGGCGACCGCGAGTAGGTCGTAGCACGCCCGCGCGGTCGATCCGCCCGAAAGCGCCAACGACGCCGGCGCCTCCTCGACGACGAGCGCCGAGAAGGCGCGCGGGACGTGTTCGACCACCCGCAGCTCGCCGCGGAGGCTCAAGGTGTCCGCCACGTATCGCCGTAGCTCTGGGCGAGCAGGTCGTCAGCTTCCTTCGGTCCCCAGCTGCCGGCCGGGTAAGAGGACAGAGGGACGGTGCCGGCGTCGAACGCGTCGATGAGCGGCTGCACGATCCGCCACGCCTGATCCACCTCGTCACCGCGGATGAAGAGGGTCGCGTCGCCGAGAAAGGCGTCGCCGAGGACGCGCTCGTATGCCTCGGGCGGCTGTTCGGCGAATGCGTGCCGGTACCGGAAGTCGAGCGCCACGCCGCGTACCCGGAACGATGAGCCGGGGACCTTGGCCGCGAACTCGAGCGTGATGCCCTCGTCGGGCTGGATGTGCAGCACCATCGTGTTCGGCTCGACGGAGTCGACCGCGGTGGACGGCAGGGGCAGGAACGGCACCTGCTTGTACCGCAGCGCGACCTCGGTGACGCGATGCGGGAGCCGTTTCCCGGTGCGGACGTAGAAGGGCACACCAGCCCAGCGCCAGTTGTCGACGTCGAACTCGACCGCGAGGTACGTCTCGACGTTGCTCTGGGGTGACACACCCTCCTCGTCGCGGTAGCCGGGGACCTCGACCCCGCCGACCTCGCCGCGGGTGTACTGCCCCCGCACGACCAGCCGCCCGAGGTCCGAGGCGTCGAGCGGACGGACCGACCGGAGCGCCTTTACCTTCTCGTCGCGGATCGCGTTGGCGTCGAACGACGCCGGTGGTTCCATCGCTGTGAGCGCAAGCACCTGCAGGAGATGGTTCTGGAGGATGTCGCGCAACGCCCCTGACTGCTCGTAGAAGGTCCCGCGGTGCTCGACGCCGAGATCCTCCGCCACGGTGATCTGCACGTGATCGACGTACCGGCGATTCCACAACGGCTCGAAGATCGTGTTCGTGAACCGGAGAGCAAGGATGTTCTGGACGGTCTCCTTCGCCAGGTAGTGGTCGATGCGGTAGATCTGATGCTCGCGAAAGCACTGGTGGAGCTCGGCGTCGAGCTCGCGTGAGCTCTGCAGATCACGGCCGAACGGCTTCTCGACGACGATCCGGCGGAAGATGCCTTCTGACTCTTCGGCGAGCCCGGCGCGTCGAAGACCGGCGGCGACGGTCGCGAACATCTGCGGGATCGTCGCCAAGTAGTAGAGGACGTTGCCGGAGGTCCCGTACTCCGCGTCGCGTGCGTTGAGCACTTCACCGAGTCGCCGGAACGTGTCGTCGTCGTCGAAGGAGCCGGCGATGTAGCGATACTGCACGCCCCGCTCGTCGAGAACGTTCTGTCGCTCTTCGGCGTCGCCGTCACTCGCCTTGGCGATCGCGTTCCGCACCTCCGTCGCGAAGTCCTCGTCGCTCATCCGGGTTCGGGAGACGCCGATGATGGCCAGGCGGCGAGGCAGCTGCCCGCGGGCCGACAACGACGCGAGCGCTGGATAGAGCTTGCGGTGGGCGAGATCCCCGGTCGCGCCGAAGACGACCAGCGTCGCCGAGACCGCCACCACGTCGCCGGAGTCAGCAGTCATCTTCGGGCGATGATACGGGCGTGGAAAAGCAAACGGTCTCGGTCGACGAGCACCTCCCGATGACGCTCGCGCGCCTGCACCGGGACATGGCCGTCGGCAGTCCGCTCGCCCTCGATCTGGACCGCGGCGACCACGAGGCGGAGCGGATCGACCGGCTGCGTGATGTGGTCCTCGGCGCCGGATTCGCGGTCGACGACCTGGCAGTCGAAGAGCACTGGGTGCGCGTTTGGGCGCGTCGTGAGCGCACGCTTGCCGACACGGTCGGTCCCGGCATGCGCCTCTTGGTGTGCGGCCTGAACCCGAGCCTGTACGCCGCCGACTTCGGCGTCGGGTACGCGCGGCCGGGCAACCGATTCTGGCCGGCCGCGCGCGCCGCCGGGCTGGTGGAGTGTGATCGCGACGCGATCGACGCCCTCGCTCGTCACGGGATGGGCATGACCGACCTGGTCAAGCGGGCGACCACGGGTGCAAGTGGTCTGGCGGCGGCCGAGTACCGGAAGGGCGCGGCGCGCGTCGAACGCCTCGTCCGCTGGCTTCGCCCAGGCGCGGTGTGCTTCGTCGGCCTGGCAGGTTGGCGCGCCGCCGTGGACCCGCACGCCGCAAGCGGCGAGCAGGCGGCTGGCTTCGGCGGCGTGCCCGCGTACGTGATGCCGTCCACCAGTGGGGCGAATGCGCACGCTCGCCTCGATGA
>DATFPZ010000208.1:0-2764 GCA_035264545.1 Acidimicrobiia bacterium | reverse complement strand
CGTGTACTCACCCATGCCGGTACGAGGCTAACTACGACCGAGGCCTTCGTCCTCGATTTCCAGCAGGTGCCCCATCTTCTCCTGCTTGGCACGCAGGTACGCGATGTTCTCGTCCGTCGGTCGGGATCGCAGCGGGACCCGTTCGACGATCTCGAGGCCGTAGCCCTCGAGCCCTCCGTACTTCGCGGGGTTGTTGGTCATGACCCGCATGGTGGTGATGCCGAGGTCGACGAGGATCTGCGAACCGATGCCGTACTCGCGCGAGTCGATCGGGAAGCCGAGCTCGACATTGGCCTCGACGGTGTCGCGGCCTTGATCCTGGAGCGTGTACGCACGGAGCTTGTGGCCGAGGCCGATCCCGCGCCCCTCGTGTCCGCGGAGGTACACGATGACGCCCTCGTTCTCCTCGGCGACGCGTTCGAGCGCGAGGTCGAGCTGCAGCCCGCAGTCGCAACGAATCGAGCCGAATACGTCACCGGTGAGACATTCTGAGTGGACGCGCACGAGCACGTTCGGCTTACCGGCGACCTCGCCGCGTACGAACGCCATGTGCTCGGTGCCGTCGAGCAGCGACTCGAACACATAGGCGGTGAACTCGCCGTATTTGGTCGGGATGCGCGCCTCGGAGATGCGTCGCACCAGCTTCTCCCGATGGCGGCGGTACCGGATGAGGTCGGCGATCGAGATCATGGCGAGGCCGTGCTCGGCGGCGAAGCGCTCGAGCTCGGGCAGCCTCGACATCGTCCCGTCGTCGTTCACGACCTCCGCCAGCACGCCGGCCGGCGAGAGCCCGGCCAGGCGGGCGAGGTCGACGGCCGCTTCCGTGTGACCGGCGCGCTTGAGCACGCCGCCTTCCCGGTACCGCAACGGGAAGATGTGCCCGGGGCGGGCGAGGTCGTCGGGCCGGGTCTGCGGGTCGATGAGCGCGTGCACGGTCGTGGTCCGGTCGGCGGCGGAGATGCCGGTGGTCGTGCCGCGCTTGGCGTCCACCGAGACCGTGAACGCGGTGCGGTACGCGGTCGTGTTCTCGGCGACCATCATCGGCAGCTGCAACTCGTCGAGCCGGGTGCCCTCGAGCGGCATGCAGATGACGCCGCTGGTGTGGCGGACCATGAACGCCATCGTGTCGGGCGTCGTCTTCTCCGCCGCGATGATGAGGTCCCCCTCGTTCTCGCGATTGGCGTCGTCGACGACGACGACCGCCTCGCCGCGGGCGATCGCATCGATCGCGTTCTCGATCGTGGTGAACGGCATCGTCAATTCCCTTCGCGGGACGTTGGTGCGAGCAAGCGCTCGACGTACTTGGCGATCAGGTCGGCTTCGAGGTTCACGGCTGCGCCTTCGTCCTTGTGCCCGAGGGTGGTGACCGCGAGCGTGTGCGGGATGACGGCCACGTCGAACGCGCCGTCGCCGAGCGAGGCGACCGTCAGGCTGATCCCGTCGATCGCCACCGAGCCCTTCTGGACGACGTAACGGAGCACGTCCGGCGGCGCCGAGAACGTGCATCGGGTCGACCCGTCGGCGAGCGGCGACTTGGCGGCGACGTGGCCGACGGCGTCGACGTGGCCCTGCACCAGGTGACCGCCGAGGTGGTCGGACAGCCGCAACGGCCGTTCGAGGTTCACCGGCTCGCCCGCTTCGAGCGAACCGAGCGCGGTGCGCTCCAAGGTCTCGATCACGACGTCGCCTGCCCACCAGCCGTCACCCGAGTCGACGACGGTCAGGCAGCAGCCGTTCACCGAGATCGAGTCACCGGCGCGCACATCGGCGAGGACCGTCGTGGCCGCGATTTCGAGACGCGCTCCGCCTTCGCGGTGGTCGATGGCGCGGACCCGCCCGAGCTCCTCGATGATGCCGGTGAACACGTCAGCCGTCCTCGGGCTCGTACTCGAGGCGGACGTCGTCGCCAAGGGACGTTGCCGACAGCAGTCGCCATGCTTCGGCGTCCGCGGTCGTCCCGACGTCGGGCTGGGGAAACGCAGCGAGTCCGCGGGGGCCGAGCACCGTGGGCGAGACGTACGCGACGAGCCGGTCGACCAGTCCCGCAGCGAGCAGGGCGCCGTGCAGCATCGCGCCGCCTTCGACCATCGCCTGCAGCACGTCGCGGCGGCCGAGGAGGTCGAGCGTCGCCTCGAGGTCGACGCCTTCGGCGGCCGCCGGGACGGTCTCGACCTTCGCGCCGGCCGCCCGCCAGCTGTCCACCGCCTCGGACGGAGCGGCTTCCGTGGTGACGACCAGCGTCGGCGCCAAGGCGGGGTCGAAGAGTGGCCCGGTCGCGGAGACGCGGCCGCGGGCATCGAGGAGGACGCGCAGCGGTTGACGATCGACGGGAGGGTCGACGTCGCGTGCCGTAAGCGACGGGTGGTCGGCGAGCGCGGTGCCCGCGCCGATCACGACTGCTTGCGACTCGGCCCGCAGGCGATGGGCGTCGGCGCGCGCGGCGACGCCGGTGATCCAGCGCGACGACCCGTCGGCCGCGGCAGTTTTGGCGTCGAGGCTCATCGCCGTCTTCGCCAGGCACCATGCCCGGCCGGTGCGGCGGTGGTGCAGGTACGGCGCCAGCGACCGGCTTGCGCTGATCGCGCCCGGGCCGACCTCGACGTCGAGTCCGGCGGCGCGGAGCCGTGCCAGCCCGCGCCCGGCGACCCTCGTGTCCGGGTCCTCGAGGGCCACCACGACGCGTCGCACGCCGGCTGCGATCAGCGCGTCGACGCACGGGGGCGTACGCCCCCGGTGGACACAGGGCTCGAGCGTGACGTAGGCG
>DATFPZ010000207.1:0-3991 GCA_035264545.1 Acidimicrobiia bacterium | reverse complement strand
TCGACGGCCTCGTCGACTCCGGCAAGTCGGTCATCGTCATCGAGCACCACCAGGCGGTCATGGCGCACGCCGACTGGATCATCGACCTCGGCCCCGGCGCCGGCCACGACGGCGGCCAGATCGTCTTCGAGGGCACGCCCGTCGACCTCGTCGCCGCCCGCTCCACCCTCACCGGCGAGCACCTCGCGGCCTACGTCGGCACCTGACCGAGGCCCTCGCGGGCACGGTGAGACGAGCTTTCTCATCCGTTTCGACTACGGGCGCGCCCTGACCGCATAGCTACAGGTCAGACGCGTAAGCGGTGGCGAGTCGGCGCGTACGCCGGATTCTGTGCCGGCGGTTCCGAAGAACCGCCGGTGGCGGCCATCCCTCTCGGCCGGTGGTTGCCCGCCGGCTCCAGCGGCCTACCCGGGGGTGTCTGCGGACGGGCCGTCCTCCCCCTGCGTGGCCTTGCTCCCGGTGGGGTTTGCCGAGCCACCCGGGTCGCCCCGGGCGCTGGTGCGCTCTTACCGCACCGTTTCACCCTTACCTGTGCGGGGCCGCTCCGGAGACCGGTCCCGCCATCGGCGGTTTGTTCTCTGTGGCACTTTCCTGCGGGTCGCCCCGACTGGGTGTTACCCAGCACCGTGCCCGGTGGAGTCCGGACGTTCCTCGGGCCGGTGCGCCGAAGCGCCCGGCACGCGGCCGCCCGGCCGACTCGCCACCGGCACCATTGTCGCGCTCAGACCGTCGTGCTCCCACTGGAATCGTCCGCGCGCTCGCGTCGCCGTGAGACCAGGAACCCACCCAGCATGCCGAGGGCGGTGGAGATCACGAGGAACCCGAACAGCTGACCCGGCCGGAACACCGGATCGCGTCCGGTCACGAGGCCCTGGTTGTCGTCGCGGGTCACCCAGATCAGCACCCGGACCGGGATCCACACGACGAACGCCCCGAGCCCGGCGAGGGCGCCGTTCGTGAGCGGCGCAACGCGGGCGAGGCGGGCGGCGTAGCCGCCGGCGGGGACGAAAGCGAGACCGATCAGCAGCGCCAGGAGGACCCGCCAACCCGAGTCCTCGAAGTCTTCGATCGCGCGGTCGAGGACGGCCCCGACGATCGTGATCGGGATGATGAGTGCCAGCCCGAGCAGCGCGCCCCGGATCACCGCGGGCCAGCGGACGGCAGCGCGGGCGTCGAGTTCGGGCGCGGTCACGGCACGATCTTGCCTCAAGCCTCCGCCGGGGCCTGCTCGCGATCGTGCACGAGCTCGGTGACACTGGTGCGGAACCCGTCGCGCACGAGCGGCCTGGCGTAGCGCCGCTGCTGGAACATCACGATGGCCGCGAGCACCAGGTACAGGATGCCGATGCCGACCCGTTCGACGGCGCGCAACCCGTCGGGCAGAACGCCGCCGAGGACGAACTGCGTCAGGAAGAGCGCCATGAGCGCCAGCGCCTCCCGCACGCTGATGGACCGGTTCGTCAGCACGGCGACGGCGAACACCGACTGGGCGGCGGTGAGGAAGAGCTCCTCCCGCTGGAGGGAGTCGATCGGCAGCCCGCCCAGCGCCCCGGCCGAGATCGAGAAGACGAGCGGCAACGTCCCGACGAGCAGCGTCCATTGGTTCACCTTCGACGACACGAGCGCGCCGAGCCCGGCGTTGGTGTTGAGTCGCCATGCGAACAGGCCGGCGACGAGCAGCTCGGGCGCCTCCGAGGCCAACGGGGCCACCCACTGCACGAGCAGGAACGTATCGATCCCGAATTGTTCGCCGGTCTTGACGAGCGAGTCGGCGAAGGGCTCGGCCGAGATGAGGATCACGGCGGCCGAGCCGAACAGCATCAGCGCGACGACGGCCCTTCGTGTGGCGGTCGGGAGCCGACCGATGAGCTCGGCCGGGCCCACGAGGTGCGGCTCCTCCGCCGGCGCGCGGCTGATACGCACCGCATACCAGACGAAGAGCCCGACGAGGAGCACGGTGTCGACGGGGCTGAGCGTGCGCTTCAGTGGCAGCGTGAGCGAATAGATGGAGGCGACCGCAAGGAACGCGATCTCGATCGCGTGCGGGCGGTCGAGGGTGACGTCGGTCTCGAGCGGTCCCTCGTACCCCTGCGCGCGGGCGACGCGCGTGATCCGCCACGCCGCCAGCAGGACGACCAGCGACCAGCCGATGCCGATCAGCAGCCGGTTGCCGCCGGTCATGTTGGCGAGCGCGAGCGGCGCGAACTTGTCCGGGTCCTCACCGGCCTTCATCGCGAACGTGAAGTCGACCGCGTACTCCGGGAGGACGGCGATGAGCGCGAGCAGCGCCAGCGCCAGCCCCTGGGAGATGTCGAGCTGGAGCGCCTCAGCTGCCCAAGCGAGCAGGAATGCGGCTCCCACGACGCCCAGCCCGAACACGACCGCCGCCAGCCACTCGGGCGGTGCGGCGCCGCTGAGACGGGTGAAGATCGCCGGAGCGGCCAGCGCCGCCGCCCCCACGATCGAGATCAATTGGCGGCGCGGGTGTTCTGTTGCGGGTCGCGTCGCGTCGAGGATCGGGGGAGGGATCCGCGCCATCCTGCGGATCCTACGGCCCGCCTCCGAACCGTCCGAGGCGGGGGTTTTCGGCGCGACCCGAGGGGAATAACGACTGAATCACGAAGGGTTGAACCATTGTCCCTGGGACCCTCGCCGGGGAAGAGGTGCTGAAAGCCATGAATCTGTCCTGGCGTCAACAGGCCCGCTGCCGCGGCGTCGATCCCGCAGTCTTCTATCCCGTCTCCGACGAGGACGAGGCGTCGGAGGCCAAGGAGATCTGCGCCGAGTGTCCGGTGCGGGAGCCGTGCCTCGAGTACGCCCTCACCGTGCGCGAGAAGCACGGTGTCTGGGGAGGCCGCACCGAGCGCGAGCGCCGGCGTCTCGTCCGGCAGCGGCGGAAGTCCGCGTAGAGCCTCAGCGGAACCATCGGTGCCGGCCGGTACCATCGTCGGTCGTGGATTTCGAGCTCTCCGACGAGCTCGCCGAGCTCCAGGCCACTGTTCGCAAACTGGCGCAGGAACGAGTCGCGCCGCGTGCCCGCGAGATCGACGAGAACGAGCAGTACCCCGACGATCTGTTCGCCCTCTTCGTCGACGCCGGTCTCACCGGCCTGTGCATCCCCGAGGAGTACGGCGGCGCCGGCGCCGGGATCCTCGGTCTGACGATCGCCATCGAGGAGGTCGCCAAGTACTCGAACGCGGCCGCGCTCATGCTGCTGCTGACGCGCCTGCCGACCGGGCCCGTGATGATCGCGGGGACCCCGGAGCAGAACCAGCGCTACGTACGACCGGTCGCGACAGGTGAGGCACGTGCCGCGTTCGGCCTGTCGGAGCCGCAGGCAGGCAGCGACGTGATGGGCATGCGGACCCGAGCCGTCGCCGACGGCGACGACTGGCTGCTCACCGGCACGAAATGCTGGATGTCGGGTGTCCGCCAGGCCGATTGGTACTGCGTCTTCGCCAAGAGCGGTGCCGTCGACTCACGTGCCCACGACAGCGTGAGCGCGTTCATCATCGAGCGCTCGTGGCCCGGCGTCGACGTCGGACGCGTCGACCGCAAGATGGGCGTGAAGGGCGTCGACACCGGCGAGCTCGTCCTCGACGGCGTCCGCGTGCCGCCCGAGAACGTGATCGGCGAGATCGGAGGGTTCCGCCTCGCCATGCTCGGCCTCAACTCGATGCGGCCGATCGTGGCCGCGCGCGGGATCGGGCTCGCTGAGGGGGCGCTGATGTACGCGGTCGAGTACGTGAAGCAGCGCGAGGCGTTCGGGCAGACGATCGCCGACTTCCAAGGCATCCAATGGAAGATCGCCGAGCTCGCCACCGAGATCGAAGCCGCCCGCCTGCTCACTTACCGCGCTGCATGGATGGCGGACCGCAGCCTGTTCACCAAGGAGTACGTGCCGTTCCTGTCGATGGCGAAGTACTACGCCACCGAGCTGGCGGTGAAGGTCTCGGGGGAGGCCCTCCAGATGCTCGGCGCCGCCGGCTAC
>DATFPZ010000206.1:0-6607 GCA_035264545.1 Acidimicrobiia bacterium | reverse complement strand
CGAGACATCGACGCCGCGGTCGTGGTCACGGTAGAGCCGGTCGATCGCGACGAGGAAGGCGGCGAGGGTCTTCCCCGATCCGGTCGGCGCCGCGATCAGTGTGTCGGCACCGGAGGCGATGTGCGGCCAGCCCTGGGCCTGCGCCTCGGTCGGGCCGTCCGGGAAGCGGCGCCGGAACCACTCGGCCACGGCCGGATGGAAGCCGTCGACGCCGCCCCGGGCGCGGATCGGGGGCGCGAGCTCGGGCGCGGTCAGCTGGGTCACCTCCCTCATTGTGCCGCCAGGGTATGACGCCTACCCCGACACCGTTCTGGCGACATTTTCTCCGCGGCGGCGAAGAGCGCCGGCGCCGGTCAGAGCGTCGCGAAGGCCGAGGAGGCGGCGGCGAGGTCGTCCGCGAGCGCCGGGTCACCTTCCACCCGTCGGGGCAGCGCCCCCGGCGCCAGCCGCTCCGAGGCGCACCGGCACCAGTCGACGACGTCGGCGGTGAGGACCACGTCGGGGGTCTCCCCCGTCTCGCTGAATCCCAGGGGGATCAGCCAGTCGCCGCCGCCGTCCCCGGTGAGGACGATCCGGGCCGTTTTGCCCGGATGGGCGCGGCCGGCGACCTCGAGGGCGGCGGGCATCGCCGTCACCGACACGTCGGCCATGAGCCGGAGCGAGCCGGCAGGAGGCGACTCGAGTGGATGCCCGAGGGCTCGGCGGATGTCGTCGGCGTGGGTCCACGTCTCGAACGACCGCGCGATGAGCAGCGAGTCACGCGTGAAGTGCAGCGCGAGCCACTGGACGCCGGCGTCGGCGTTGGCGGGATCCGTCGCCCAGCGCCGCACGGCGTCGACGGCTTCGCGCCAGCGTGCTCGGGTGTCGGCGAGAGGACGATCTCGGTAGCGCTCGATGAACGCCGCCGTGCGGGCGTCCACTGCCGTCTCGACGATCTCGGGGTCTGTTGTCGCGCCCAGTGTGGCTGCGAAGGAGCTCTCCATCGCCGCCAGGTGGATCACGAGCTCGCGCACGGTCAGGCCGTTGAACGTGGTCCGGTCGAGGGCGTCGTCGGGAACCGTGTCGATCAGGGCGTCGAGGCGCCCGGTCTCGGTCAGATAGACGGCCAGAAAGGGGTCATCGGGCGCGGAGCGCCCCAAAGTAGTTGGGCGACGAGCCCGCGCCGCCTCCAACACGGTGTCGTGCAGCTCCGGCGGGGGCGCGAGCGCCTCGGTGGCGGCGATCCACGCCGCCGCGTTCCGAAGTCGCGCGACCTCGTCGGCAGCGTGCGGCGCCCGCGCCAGGTACGCCTCGACCGCGACGGCTTCGTCGGCATCCACCGCATCGAGTGCGTACGCACCGAGCAGCTCGTCGAGCATCGGGTCGTCGGTGCTCATCGGCTACTCGCTCCTCCCCACGGTCTCGGTCTCGAGCACACCGGCGATGCGGCGCAGGCCCAAGCGCAGCCGGGACTTCGCCGTCCCTTCGGGGATGCCGAGCACCTCGGCCACCTGCCGGTAGGTCTTCCCACCGAAGTACGCGAGCTGGATGGCGCGCCGTTGGTCGTCGGGAAGGGTCGCCAGCGCCGAGCGGACCCGCTCGGCGGTGACGAGCGCGATCGCCATCTCCTCGACGTCGGGCGTCGTCTCGGGCCGAGCAGCGTCCTTGATCGCGCGGCGACGGCGCGCCTCCTCGCGGCGGATGTGATCGACGGCCCGGCGGTGGGCGAGTGTGCCGAGCCACGTGCGAAGCGATCCCCGGTCGGGATCGAACGCGTCGGGCCGCTCCCAGAAAGTGACGAACACATCCTGGGAGACGTCCTCGGCGGCGCGGGCGTCGCCGGTGACCCGCAGCGCGAGCCCGTAGACGAACGATGCGAACTGGTCATAGATCTCGTTGAGAGCGCCTTCCTCGCCGGCGATCAGCCGGTGCCGCGTGGTGCGCTCCCACTGGCTCGGACGGACGTCCCTGCCCGCCTGCCGTCCGACGTCCTCGGTCACGCTCCTGCCCCCCACGCGCGGTACTTCGTCACGACCCGTTCGCGCGGATCAGCGCGATTCGGACGAGGCGGACGGCCAGGAACCCCCGTCATCCACCGGTCGACGGCGAACGAACAGGTCCTAGGCTCCGCACGCGCGGCCAGGAGGATAGCTGTGGCAGACCGGTACGACCTCGTCATCGTCGGGATGGGCTCGGGCGGGATGGTGGCGGCCGAGTTCGCAGCCACGCTCGACCTGAAGGTCGCCGTCGCCGAGCGCGGCCGCGTCGGGGGCGACTGCCTGTGGACCGGCTGCGTCCCGAGCAAGGCGCTCCTGGCAGCCGGCAAGGTCGCCCAGCACATGCGCACCGCCGACGAGTTCGGCATCGAACCGGTCGAGCCCACGATCGACCGGGGCGGCGTGTGGAAGCACATCCACGCCGTGCAGCAGGAGATCGCGTCGACCGATGACAACCCGCGGCGCTTCCAGGACATGGGCATCGACATCGTGTACGGCTCGGCCAGGCTCACCGGGAAGAACACGGTGCAGGTCGGCGAACGGACCCTCGAGACCCGCTACGTGCTGCTGTGCACGGGCAGCCGCCCGGCCGTCCCGCCCGTCGACGGCCTCGAAGACGCAGGCTTCGTCACCAGCGAGAGCCTCTTCGAGCTCGAGGACCCACCCGCGAGCTTCGTGAACATCGGCGGCGGGCCCATCGCGGTCGAGATGGTGCAGGGCTTCACCAGGCTCGGCATCCCGGTGACGCTCCTCCAAAAGGGCCCGCGCATCCTGCCGAAGGACGAGCCCGCCCTCGTCGACAAGCTGGTCGACAAGATGCGCACCGAGGGCATCGACCTACGCTTCAACGTCGAGACCGAGAAGGTCACGGTCGAGAACGGCAAGAAGGTCGTCCACGGCACCGAGGACGGCAAGCCGGCGACCTGGACAGCCGACGAGCTGCTCGTCGCCGTCGGACGCGCACCGAACAAGGAGGGCCTCGGCATCGAGGACCTCGGGATCGAGTGCACCCCCAAGGCGATCGTCGTGGACAACCGCGGGCGCACGAGCGTCGACACCGTCTACGCGTGCGGCGACGTGGCCGGCCGCGTCCTGTTCACGCACTCCGCCGCGTACGAGGGCGTGCGGGCGGTGCGCGACATGTTCTTCCCGGGCAAGGGCAAGGTCGTGGCGGCCGTGCCGTGGTGCACGTTCACGGATCCCGAGCTCGCCCACACCGGCCTCACCGAGGCAGAGGCGCGCTCCCAGCACGGCGACAACATCGAGGTGTGGCACCAGGATCTCGAGCACAACGACCGAGCCCGGGCGGACGGCGCGTCCGAAGGTGCGATCATGATCATCACAGACAAGAAGAAGATCGTCGGCGCGCACATCCTCGCCCCCGCCGCCGGGGAGATGATCCACGAGTTCGCCCTCGCGATCGAGGAGGGCGTGAAGCTCAACGAGCTGGCGCAGTTCATGCACGTGTACCCGACCTACGGCACGTCGATCGGGCAGCTCGCCGGCGACGCCGCGTTCGAGAAGGCCGAGAAGCTGCGCTGGCTCATCAAGCGCAAGTGAACACGCCGGCGGCGACGTAGCCTCTCGCGCCATGCCCGTCGAGCGGCTCGAGAACTCGCGCTGGGGCTTCGGGTCCAACTGCTTCGTCTGCGAACCGACGAACACCCGCGGGATGCAGGTCCCGTTCGTGCACGACACCGACCGCGGCGTCGTGTTGGCCGACTTCACGCTGGGCGCCGAATACTCGGGCGCGCCCACCTATGTGCACGGCGGCGCCACGCTGGCGCTGATGGACGAGGGCATGAGCTGGGCCACGATCGCGCTGAGCGAGAAGTTCGCGTTCACGAAGGAGACGAGCGCGAGCTTCGACTGGCCCGTGCGCGTCGACCGTCCCTACCGGCTCGAGGTGCGCGTGGTCGAGGAGGACGAACGGCGAATCGTCACCGAGGCCGTCGTCCTCGACGCCAAGCAGCGGCCGTGCGTGAGGGCCCGCGCCGAGATGTCCGTGCTGTCACCGGCGCAGGCCGTCGACGCCATCGGCGTCGAGCCCGGCGAGGGCGAGGAGCGCTACCTGCGCTGACCGACCGGGGGGCCGGGCCGGAGCCCGGGGGCTACCGCCGCTTCGCCGTGGTCCGCGCCGTCGTCTTGCGGGCCGGTGCCGTCTTGCGCGCCGGAGCCTTCTTGGCGGGGCGGCTTCCCGCGTTCGACGACGGCTGCCGGATCGCTCGCTGCTCGCGCTCCCACTTGGCCTTCGCCCCGTGGAGCATGAAGGCGATGAGGATGTCGCCGAGCCCCCAGATGATCACGAAAGCGCCGAGCAGGGTCACGACGAAATAGAGGGTGACGTCCTCGCGGCCAAGCGCCAGGAACCCCAGCGCGATCGAGGCGATCCCCCGGATCAGGTACAGCCACCAGTGCCGCATGCCGTAGGTGGCGAAGGCGGACAGGAGATCGACGATCCCCCAGACGATCAGGGACCATCCGATGATCACCGCCAGGATGAAGAGCGTGACGTCGGGCCAGCCGATCGCGAGCACCCCCGCACCGACCGACAGCGCCCCGCCGAGCACGTGCCATACCCAGTGGGCGGGTTGGTCCAGCAACGCCGCGAGGATGTGGAGCACCCCCCACGCGATCAGGAAGCCCCCCACGAAGAGGGCGACCGTGTAGAGGCCTACCCAGTCGAGCACTAGGGAGAGCACCACGGCGCCGAACAGGACCGACAGGACCCCGGCTGCCAGGTACACCCAGGCTGCCTTGCCGGCGAAGTCGGAGATCACGTCCCCCGCCCGCCGCTGGCTCGCCGTCATCGTTGCTGCCATCGGGCACCCCTCCTTGGTTTGCCGCCCATTCATCTTGACGGGACGTGAGCGCGAAGAGGTGGGTTTCCGACGGCGTTCGCGAGTTCTCCACAGGCTGACCGCGCCCGCGGATGGGACGGAACGGGCAAATCAGGACGCGGCGGGGAAGAAGCACGCCCCGACGGTGCCGGCGCCGGTGTGGGCGCCGACCGACGGGCCGATCTCGTAGCGCACCAGCTCGGCCACCTCGGGCCGGTCGGCGAGACGGGCGGCGTACTCGCCGGCGAGCTCGGGGGTGACGGCATCGCCGACCCCGACGCGCTGTGGGGTGCCGTCCGCGGTCTCGACGAGGTAGTCGGTCATGGCGTCGATGGCGGACTCGACGTCGTGGACACGGCCGACCGCTTGCATCTGGCCCTCGGCGAGCGCGAGCACGGGCAGGCCCTGCCCCGCGGTTGCATCGGCGGCGAGGCGGCCGCCCCGCCGAGCGAGGTCGAGCGCCCCGACGATGAACACGTTGCCGACCTGGTCCGCCACGCGGCGGGCAACGTCGGCGGCGTGGGGCAGGTCGCCGTCCGCGGCAAGCACCTCGCCCGCCGCCCAGACGCAGCACGCCACTGCGAACGACGCCGTTCCCGTGTCGACGATCTCCACCGGCACCGGGCTCGAGCGCGCCGCAATGCTCACTGCGTTGATCATTGCCGACATGTTCGAGCCGATGTGGATCGACAGGATCTCGCTCGCCCCCGCCGTCGCCAGCTGCTCGTATGCCGTGAGCACCGCGCCGGGTGATGGCGCCGCCGTCGACACCGACGCGCCGGCGGCGAGGCGCTCGTAGAAGTCACCCGCCGTGATGTCGACGCCCTCCTGGTACGGATGGTCGTCGACGACGACCGTGAGCGGCACCACCCCGACCTGGTAGCGCTCCCGCAGGTCGCCGGGCAGCTGGGCGTTGGAGTCGGTGACGAGCCCGATCATTGCTCCCCGATCACCGCCACCTTCCGCGCCGCGGCGCGGAACTTGTACAGGATCATCGCGGAGCCGATCAGCGCGAAGACGAGCAGCCCCACGGACGGGTCGGGCCCCCAGAGGTTCGGGAGGTCCGCCGCCCACCAGATCGCGGCCGACGCGATCCAGATGAGGCACGCCACCTGCGTCCCGAGGTCGGCGCGACGGGACTTGAGCGCACTGGCGCCCGCCACGACCATGTCGATCGGGAAGTACGCGGGGAACACGGCGAGGCACGAGCCGGCCGATGTCGCCACGCCCTTCCCGCCGCGAAAGTGACTCCACACGGGGAAGATGTGTCCGGCGATGGCGGCCGTGGCGGCAGCGTACGCGCCCGGGTCACCGGCGATGACGAGTCCCAGCAGCCCCGCCGCCGCGCCCTTGGCGATGTCGGCTGCCAGCACGACGAGCCCCCAGCGCGTGCCGAGCATCTTGATCGCGTTGATGGCGCCCGGATTGCCGCTCCCGGCTTCGCGGAGGTTGATCTCCCCCCGGGTTGCGAGCCACGCGACAACCCCGGCCGACGGGATCGTCCCGAGGAGGTAGCCGACCACCGCCGCGAGCGCGGTGAGGAGGACGTCCTGCACAGGCCGAGATTACGCACGGGACTTCCCCTGAGCCGTGAAGCCCACGAGCTGCGCTCACCGCGGTCCGACGAAGATCGTGCCGCATGTCTCGGTTCCTATACTGACAACTCTGGCCACACAGCTGGACAGAAGAATCACGTCTACCCATACTGAACACGCGCGTGCACATCCGAGGGTGCCGTCGCGCACGTGCCGTTCTTCTGCGTTGTGGCGGATCGTGTGGAGGTGATCACCG